>CAXUFI010000100.1:0-8536 GCA_964250245.1 uncultured bacterium | reverse complement strand
CAACGGTCGCGCGTAACCCGAACGCGGTCGCGGCGTAGATCGCGAGCGCGATGACGACGCTCACGGGGATCGCGCCGACGAGCGGAAACGGTCCGAGCTGCCGCGTGGCGAACCCGCCGAGCGCGTCCTCTGCGAGATTGAGGACCGAGTCGCCCGAGACGAGGAGCGCGAGGCCGCGCGCCGCGATCATGACGGCGAGCGTCACGACGATCGGCTGGATGCGCGCGCGCGCGACGACGGTGCCGGAGAACGCGCCGACGAGCGTCGTCGCGACGAGCGGCAGCACGATGACGAGCGGCAGCGCGGCGTGCGCGAGCACGAGCCGGCCGGTGATACACGAGGCGAGGGCCAGGAGCGCGCCGACCGATAGATCGATGCCGCCGGTGAGGATCACGAGCGTCTGGCCGACGGCGATCAGCGCCGTCGAAAGGGCGAACTGCTGAAGTTGAAGCCGGATGTTGCCCGGCGTCATAAAGTTCGGACTGAGGATCGCGGCCGCGATCAGCAGCACGACGAGCGAGGCGGGCGCCCCGAAGCGTTGGGCCGCGCGCGTCAAGTCGTCGCGCTTCATCCTTCCGAGATCACGTGCATCACGCGCTCTTCCGTCGCTTCGGCACGCGCGAACTCGCCGAGCTTCCGGCCGTCCTTCATCACGGCGACGCGGTCCGCGGCTTCGATGACCTCTTCGAGTTCCGACGAAATCAGGACGATCGCCATCCCTTCGGCGCGCGCGAGTTCGTCGATGAGCCGCTGGATTTCGAGCTTCGCGCCGACGTCGATGCCGCGCGTCGGCTCGTCGAGAAGCAGCACCGCGGGCCGCCGGCAGAGCCAGCGCGCCAAGATGACCTTCTGCTGATTCCCCCCGGAGAGGTTGCGAACCGGCGTATCGGGGCCCGGCGTCTTGATGTCGAGCCGGCGGATCAACTCGCGCACCACGCCTTCCTGGCGTTGCCGGTCGAGCAGCCCGAAGCGCGTGAACGCCGGCAGCGCCGCGAGCAGGATGTTGTCGCGCACGCTGAGCGCCGGCACGATGCCGTCGACTTTGCGGTCTTCGGAGACGAGCCCGATCCCCGCCCGCACCGCATCGTGCGGGCCGCGGATGCGAACCGCGACGCCGTTGACTTTCACGTCGCCCGTGTCGGCGACGTCGGCGCCGAAGATCGCGCGCGCGAGTTCCGTCCGCCCGCTGCCGAGCAGCCCCGCGAGCCCGACGATCTCCCCGCGCTGCACGCGCAGATCGACGTCGTCGGGCATCCGGCCGCGCGAAAGGTGCTCGACCGCGAGCACGGTCGTGCGGTCGGCATCGACCGTCGCCTCGCTGAACGCCGTCACGCCCGACGCGCGAACGTCTTCGGCGCGCCGGCCGAGCATGAGCGCCACGACGTCCAGCGGCGTCGTCTCCGCCGTACGCAGCGTCGCGACGAGCTTTCCGCCGCGCAAGATCGTAATGCGGTCGGCGAGCGCGAAGTTCTCATCCATACGATGGCTGACGTAGACGAGCCCGACGCCGCTCTCGCGCAGCCGCGCGATGACGCGAAAGAGGATGGCGACTTCCGCCGCGTCGAGCGACGACGTCGGTTCGTCCATGACGACGAGTCGCGCCCGCAGCGAGACCGCGCGCGCGAGCGCGATCATCTGCTGCACCGCGACGCCCAAACGCATGACCGGAACGTCGAGATCGATCGCGACGCCGAGCGAATCGACGATGCGCCGCGCCTCGTGCCGCATCGCCGTCCAATCGAGGTGTCCGAAGCGCTTACGCGGTTCGCGCCCGAGAAAGATGTTCTCGGCTCCGGTAAGATACGGGATGAGATTCACTTCCTGATAGATCGCCGCGACGCCGGCGCGCTGAGCGGCGCTCGGGGTCGCGAACGACACGGCCTGACCGCTCAAGGCGATCGTGCCGCCGTCCCGGGCGTAGGCGCCCGTGAGGATTTTAATCAGCGTCGATTTGCCCGCGCCGTTATGGCCGACGAGCGCGTGCACCTCGCCGGAGGCGACGTCGAAGTCGACTCCGGCTAACGCCTGCACGCCCGGAAAGTGCTTCGAAATGCCGCGCATCTCGAGCAACGCCTGTGACACCGGCGTCCCGACTAGAAGCCGGTCGACACCAGCTGCGCGGCGTTCTGCTTGGTGTACGTGTGATCGGAGACGGGGACCGTCGCCGGAATCGCTTGGCCGTTAAAGTATTTTTCGATCGTGTCGAAGGTGACGGGCCCGAAGTGCGGATCGGACTGGACGACGACGGAAAAGTCGCCGTCGGCCACGTACTGGATCGCGCGTTTCGTTCCGTCGATCGAGCCGATATCGACTTTCTTGGTGACGCCCGCTTCTTTCATCGCTTGGTAGGCGCCGACCGCCATGTCGTCGTTGTGGGCGTAGAGCATGTCGATCTTGGGCCCGAAGCGAGTGATGTAATTGGTCATGACTTTTTTGCCGCCGGCGAGCGTGAAGTCGCCGTCCTGCGAATCGAGCAACGTGAACCGGCTCTGCTTATCGATGACGTCGTGGAAGCCGTTGTGCCGCAGGATCGCGGGCGAGGCGCCCGTCGTGCCGCGCAGTTCGACGTAGTTGACCGGTCCGCTCGTGTTCTGGACCATCCACAGGCCGACTTTCTGGCCCTGCTGCACGAAGTTCGACTCGATCGCGCACACGTAGTCTTCGCCCGGCTTCCCGGTACTCGTGCGATCGATCTCGATGACGGGGATGCCGGCCGCGAGGGCCTTTTGCGTCGCCGCGCGCAACGGGTCTTGCTCGCGCGGCGTGATGACGATGAGATCGCACTTCGCCGCGATCAGATCGCTGACGTCGCTGATCTGCTTATTGGTGTCGCTGTTGGCGACGGTCGTCCGGTAATCGAATTTGTCCGACCGTTTCTGCGCTTCCGCCGCCATGCTGTCGCTCTCGGCGGTCCGCCACGTGCCGTTGAGTTCGCTCTGCGAAAAGCCGATGAGGTACTTCGCTTTCTTCGCTGCTTTCGCCGGCGTGGCGTTCGGATTGCCCGCTGCGTAGGCTGCGAAGGGTACGAGTACGCGGCCCGCTCCGACGGCTAGACCCAGGGCGGCGCTCCGCCGTAAAAATTCTCGACGTTGAAGTGAACGCATGACTGCCTCCTATAGGTTCGTACGTGTTCAGAATGCCGCGATGGTTATTCCTACGTAGTTAAGCGAGCGGCGCACGCGCGAGCCGCCCGCATCTAGATGGGTTCGATTGCGTTGCGGCGGATTGGAGCGTGCGCGCGCGGGCTGCTGGGTACGCGGAGAGCATGCGGTACACCGAAGCGACGCTAGCCGAATACGCGCGTATCTTCCGCCGGGACGGCTTCGTCGTCTTACCTCGGCACTTCGAACCGGCCCGGCTCGCGGCTTGGAGAACGGCGTTCGCACCGCTCCTGCAGCGGCACCTCGAGCACGAGGGCGACGACGCCAACCGCGGCGCGCGGCGCTATTACGTGACGCTGCCGTTCCGCGAACCGTTCGCCGATCCGGCCATCTACGCCGACCCCGACGTGCTCCATCTCTGCCGGGCGCTCGTCGGCGCGGACCTCACGATGGTGCAACTCGCGACCGATACGCCGCTGCTCGGCTCGCAAACGCAGGACGTCCATCGCGATGCGTTGCCGCTTTTTCCCGAACTCGATAGCGAGACGCCGCCGTTCCAACTGGCGGTCAACTTTCCGCTCGTCGACGTTACGCTCGAGAACGGACCGACCGAGATCGCGGCGGGGACGCAGAACGCGTCGAAAGCTGCCGGCCTGGAGCGCCTCGGTCGCGGCGAAATCGCCCTGGAGCCGGTGACGATGCGGGCGGGCGACGTCCTCGTGCGCGACGTGCGCGGCTTGCACCGCGGCACGCCGAACCGGACGGCGGAGCCGCGGCCGATGGTCGTGATCGGCTATTCGCGCGCGTGGCTCGCGCGGCCCGAAGTGTCGATCCGCATCCCGCGTTCGGCTTGGGACGGCTTACCGCAGGAGCTGCGATATCTGTTGCGCACCAATCCGATCGTCGAAGACGGACGCAGCGACGTGCCGGGCGAGCAGTACCGTACGTTCGCCTATTAGTGCAGCGCGGCGACGAGTCCGCGCAACCGTTCGGCGGCGTGCTCGGGCGTGATATCGCGCTGCGGCATCGCCAGCAATTCGTAACCGACCATGTATTTGCGCACCGTCGCGGAGCGCAGCAGCGGCGGAACGTAATGCGCGTGCAGATGCCATTCGTCGTGCGGTTCGCCCGTCGTCGGGCGCTGGTGAAAGCCCATCGAGTACGGAAACGGCACGTCGAAGACGCGGTCGTACGCGGCGACGAGCACGCGCATCGCGTCCGCGAGTCCGTCGCGCTCTTCATCCGCGAGCCGTTCGAGCGAGGCGACGTGCCGGCGCGGCACGAGCAGCGTCTCGAACGGCCACACGGCCCAGAACGGCACGACCGCCGCCGCCTGATCGTTCGCGTAGACGAGCCGTTCGCCGAGCGCGACTTCGCGGTGGACGTACGTGCATAAGAGACACGCATCGCGGTCGCGCGCGTAGGCGCCGAGCGCTTCGCCTTCACGCGCGGGCAGATTCGGGACGCGCTCGTTCGCCCAGATCTGCGCGTGCGGATGCGGGTTGCTCGCTCCCATCGCGTCACCGCGGTTCTCGAAGATCGTGATCGACGCGATCGCCGCGTCGGCGCCGAGCCGTTCGTATTCCGCCGCCCAGGCGTCGATGACGGCCCGGATCGCGGGCGTCGTCATGCGGCCGATCGACAGGTCGTGGCGCGGTGAGAAGCAGACGACGCGCGCGCGTCCGCGCTCGGTCTGCGCGACGAAGAGCCCCGCATCGTCGAACGATGCCGGTTCGCTCTGCGGCACGAGCGCCGCGAAATCGTTCTCGAACACGTAGGTCGCGCCGTAGTCCGGGTTGCGCTCGCCGCCGGCTCGCGCGTTGCCGGGGCAGAGATAGCAGGCCGGATCGTAGGCCGGCCGGCCGACGCCGTCGGCCGGCCCCGTCTCGCCCTGCCACGGCCGCGCCGTGCGCTGCGGCGAGACGAGGACCCATTCCCGTAGCAGCGGGTTGTAGCGCCGGTGCGGCCGCCCGAGCCAGGCCTGGCCGGTCACGCTTGGACTTCGGCCGCGCCGGCCGCGCCGGCGCCGACGTAGACGGCGGGTTCGACGCCGGTCGCCGCACGATACGCTTCCCGGATGTACGCCGTGAACGAGGCGACTTCGGTCGTGGCGACGAGCGCGATGGCGCAGCCGCCGAAGCCGCCGCCCGTCATTCGCGCGCCGTAGACGCCGCCGGGAAAAGCGTGCGCGGGGAGGCCCCGAGCGGCGCGCGCGCCGGCACGAAACGAAGGCGTCGCGCAAGCTGCGGTGCGACTCGTCCATTAACGTGCCGAAGGCGGCGAGGTCTTCGCCGGCGAGCGCGCGCGCGGCCCGCTGCGTGCGATCGTTCTCGCCGATGACGTGCCTGCAGCGCGAGAACACGTCGTCGCGCATGACCGCGCGCACACTCTGCAACTGTTCGAGCGTCGCATCGCGCAAGCTCTCGACGGCGGGAAAGCGGCCGTGGAGCAGCGCCGTGCCCGCGGCGCATTCGGCGCGCCGCGCGTTATAACCGCCGGTCGCATGATCGTGCTTCACCATCGTATTGCAGATAACGACCGTCGCGCGAACCGGCAGCGGCACGTAGTCGAACCGCAGCGACCGCGTGTCGATCAGCAGCGCATCGCCCCGGCGCGCGTGCGCGGAAATAAACGGATCCATGATACCGGTGCGCGCCCCCGCGTGCTCGTTCTCGGCGCGCTGCGCGACGCGCGCGAGTTCGGTCGCATCGATCGGTTCGTCCGCGAGGCTGAGAAACGCCCAGCCGGCCGCGATCATCACCGACGCCGACGAGCTCAGCCCGGCGCCGATCGGCACGTCGCTTTCGATCGCGACCTCCGCTCCGCGCAGCGTCCGGCCGCTACGTTGCAATTCGACGAGCATGCCGCGAACGCGATCGCTCCAGTCGTGCCCCACGCCCGTCGCGAGGTGCGCGAGATCGAACTCGCGCGCACCGGGAAAGCCGGCCGAACGGACGACGACGCGCCGGTCGTTTCGTACCGCAGCCGTGACGCGCGTCGCGTAAGCGATGGCCGCCGGCAAGACGAAACCGCCCGTATAGTCGGTGTGCTCGCCGATTAAATTAACGCGGCCCGGAGCGCTGAACGTTCGCGGCGTCACGAGCGATGCGTGCTCACGCCGGTTCGTTGCGCCGCACCGATTTTCGCGACCTGCGGAGCAACGCCGGCACGCGGCCGGCGTTGTCGCGATCTCGCTCGAGGAGCGCGAGTACCGAGGTCTTAGTTCGTGCCGCCGAGTTGACGCGCTTCTTCTTGAACGCGCGCCAGCCCCTGGTCGTCCGTGGCTTGGATTCCGTAACCTGCAGTTGTTGCCGGCGCGCGCTTCGTAGCGGCGGAATCGGCGTGTGCCTTGGCGGTTACGGCGGCCGGGGCGGCTGCGACCGTTGCCGCGGGCGCCGACGCGCGCGCCGTGGCGGGAGCGAGTAACGATGTAAGAAGGGCGATGGTAGCTAGGTTTTTCACGATGTAGTGTCTCCGCTTGGTGCCGATGTCGATCGCGCCCCTTGGGTGCATATCGCATCTATAGGTAAGGGACGTCCGCGGAGCGGGCAGGGTGTCGTCCCCGGTTCGGATTCTTCGTCGGCGCGACCACGCACGCAGCAATGGAAGCCACGCTTGCCCGGCGCCGGTATGAAAGAAGGCTCGAAGCTGGTTTCGCCTGCGCTCGACCGCCTGGAGCGACCGAGGCGTTCGGCCCCCGTCTTCGAACACGCCGGACATGGCCACGGAGCGACCCCTGCGGATCATCGTCGCCAAAGCCGGGCTCGACGGCCACGACCGCGGCGCGAAGGTGATCGCGCGCGCTCTCCGGGATGCAGGCATGGAAGTGATCTATACCGGCCTGTTTCAAACGCCCGAACAGATCGTGCAAACCGCCATTCAAGAGGATGCCGACGGCGTCGGCCTCTCGATCCTCTCGGGCGCGCACATGACGCTCTTTCCGGCCGTCGTCGCGGCACTTGCGGCTCAAGATGCCGGCGACGTCGTCTTTTTCGGCGGCGGCACGATCCCGCCCGCCGACGCGCGCGAACTCAAAGCGCTCGGCGTTCGCGAGATCTTCACGCCCGGGGCGCCGCTCGCGGAGATCGTCGCGTTCGTCCGGCGCGAGTGCGGCCAACGCCGCGAGCTCGTCGGGTAGCGGATGCCGATGGTTCGTACGCGCGTCGCGCCTTCGCCGACGGGAGATCCGCATGTCGGCACGGCTTACGTCGCCTTAATCAACTATTGTTTCGCGAAACAGCGCGGCGGCGAGTTCGTGCTGCGCATCGAGGACACCGATCGCAACCGTTCGACCGCGGCTTCGGAAGGCGTCATCCTCGAGGCGCTGCGCTGGCTCGGCCTCTCGTGGAGCGAAGGCCCGGACGTCGGGGGTGATTGCGGGCCGTACCGGCAGAGCGAACGGCTCGAGATCTACGAGCAGCACGCGCGCATGCTGCTCGACGGCGGTCACGCGTTTCGCTGTTTCTGTACGACGGAACGTTTGGAAGCGATGCGGGCCGAGCAACGCCGGCGCGGCCGGCCGCCCGCCTACGACGGCCACTGTCTAACGCTCACGCAAGATGAGGTCGCGGCCTACGAAGGCGACGGCCGTTCGTTCGTCGTGCGGTTGCGCGTTCCGGGCGAGGGTGTGGCCGTCATCGACGATATGCTGCGCGGCCTGATCGAGTTCGACTGGACGACCGTCGACATGCAAGTCCTCGTAAAGAGCGACGGCTGGCCGACGTATCACTTGGCGAACGTCGTCGACGACCATTTGATGGGGATCACGCACGTGATGCGCGGCGAAGAATGGATCTCTTCGGCTCCCAAGCATCTGCTGCTCTATCGTGCCTTCGGTTGGGAGATGCCGCAAATCGCGCACTTGCCGCTGCTGCGCAACGCGGACAAATCGAAGTTAAGTAAGCGCAAGAACCCGACGAGCATCTTATTTTACAAGCGCATGGGCTATCTGCCCGAAGCGCTCGCCAATTTTCTCGGTCTCTTCTCCGTGCCGCCGGTCGACGGCGAGGAGTTGATGGATCTGGCGACGATGATCGAGCGTTTCGGTCTGGACCATATCTCGCTCGGCGGTCCCGTTTTCGACGTCACCAAGCTCGACTGGCTCAACGCCCGGTATCTGCGCGAAACGCTCGCCCCCGCGCAACTGCTCGAACGCGTCCGGGACTGGGCGCTCGGCGACGCGTACCTGCTGCCGATCGCCGCGCTCGCACAGAAGCGGATCGAGCGGCTCTCCGACCTCGGGCCGCTCTGCGCGTTCCTGTTCGCGGGCCGGCTCGAGCCCGCGGCCGCCCTCTTCGCGGGAGGCAAACTCGAGCCCGACGCGACGCGCCGCGCCTTCGTGCTCGCGCTCGCGAGCTTCGATGCGCTGCCCGCCTGGGAGGCCGCCCGGATCGAAGCCGCCGTGCGACGCATTGCCGACCTGACCGGCACCAAAC
>CAXUFI010000099.1:0-8546 GCA_964250245.1 uncultured bacterium | reverse complement strand
ACGGCGAGCCCGGCGAGACGAGCACGATCGCGACCGCGGCGAGCGCGACGACGGAGAAGCGCTGCGGATGCGCCGCGATGACGTCGAGCGTCTGGGTTCCGATCGAGCCCGTCGAACCCAGGATCGCAACTTTCCGCATCGCAGGCTGCTTGCACGCCGCGAAATTATTAACCTCGCTCATTGATGCGCGATGTGACCCGTAACGTAGAGGCCGACGTAGAACGCGATGCCGCCGAAGGTGTACGAGTCGAAACGGTCGAGAATCCCGCCGTGGCCCGCGAGCAGCGTGCCCGCGTCCTTAACGCGTGCGTCGCGTTTCAACGCGGATTCGACGATGTCGCCCGTTTGGGCGGCGAAGCTCGTGATCGCGCCGATGAACGCGCCCTGCCACCACGTGACCTCGAGCACGTGCGTGATGCCGAAGCACGTACACACGGCGATCGTCGCGAATAAGCCGCCGAGCGCTCCCTCCCACGTCTTGCTCGGCGAAATCGACGTAAGCGGCGTCCGGCCGAAACGCGTCCCGACGAGCATCGCAAAGATATCGGTAAAGGCGATCGCGACGATGCTCTCCGCGGCGAACGCGGCGCCGAAGTGCGGTTGATTGCGCAGGGCGAGAAAGTACGATCCGAGCCAGCCGATGTAGAGCACGCCGAAGACCGTGAAGGCGCTGCGCGCGAGAAAGCCGTGGCGCGAACCGGCGAGCGAGAACGCGAACGAGGCGAAGATGGTGCACGCCAGCAGCGGCTTTTCGTAAGCATGCTGCAAGCCGAGCGCGGCGAGCACGATGTACACGGAGACCGCGACGGCGGCGACCGGGAAGATGAGCGCTTGGCCCTGCCGTGCGGTCAAGCCGGCGAGTTCCCACAACGAAATCAGGCAAACGATGAGCAGCGCGACCGTAAACGTCGGCACGGTGGAGATCGACGCGAACACGATCGCGGCGAGCACGAGCCCGCTCGTGATGCGGCGACCGAGCGCGGAGGATTCGCCGCGCGCGCCCGAAGCCGAGACCGTCACGGCGCCGCCACGACGGGCCGGCGCGAACGATACGCCGCGAGCGCGGCGGCGAAGTGATCCGGACTGAAGTCGGGCCAGAGCGTCGGCGAGAGATAGAGTTCGGCGTCGGCGAGCTGGAAGAGCAAGAAGTTCGATAGCCGCGACTCGCCGCCCGGCCGGATCAACAGATCGGGATCGGGTAGACCCGCCGTCGAGAGATACGAGGCCACGAGCGCCTCGTCGATCGCTTCGGGCTCGAGCGAACCCGCGGCGACGTCGTTCGCGACGCGGGTGACGGCGTCGCGCAATTCGGCCCGCGCGCTATAGTTCACCGCAAGGTTCAGCAGTAAACCATCGTTGCCCGCGGTCTTCGACATCAAGCCGTCCAGCGCGTCGCGAGAAGCGCGCGGCAAAGCACGGTAATCGCCGATAACGCGGACGCGAACGTTATTGCGGTGCAGCTCCGCGAATTCGTTCTGCGCGAAGTAGACCGCGAGGTCGAGCAAGAGCGAAATCTCCGTCGAATCGCGCTTCCAATTTTCGGTCGAGAAGCCGTAGACCGTCAGCATCTCGATCCCGAAGTCGCTCGCCGCCCGCGTGATGTGCCGCAGAGCGACCATGCCTCGTCGATGGCCCTCCGCGACGGGCAGCCGGTGCGCTTTCGCCCACCTGCGATTGCCGTCCATGATGATCGCGACGTGCCTCGGTACGCTATTCCGGCCCGGTACGTTCAAAGAGGCAGCCGCTCGTATCGCTCGTACCCGGCGACGAGCAACGTCGCGGCGGCTTCGACCGTCACGCGCAACACGCGCAAATCGCCGATGCCGAGGGCCGGAAAGGGCGGCCGCAGCAAGGTGAAGCGCAAGGTGCGGCCGGCGAGCAGTTGCCTCGCCTCAACCTCGGGCAAGAGCGTGAGCGACGGTTCGTCGTAGGTACGGTCCAAGAGGTTATTCCTTCGCCTGCACGCGGAGGCTAAACCTCCATTATTTCCTTCTCTTTGCCCACCACCAGGCCGTCCACGTCCTTAATGAACTTGTCGGTCATTTTCTGAACGCGTTCGCCGGCGCGCTTATTCTCATCTTCGGTAATCTTGCCGTCTTTGAGCAGCGCTTTGACTTCGTCGACGCTCTTATGGCGGATCGTCCGGATCGCGACTTTGCCGTCCTCCGCTTTCTTACGAATAACTTTGACGAGGTCTTTGCGGCGGTCTTCGGTCAGCGGCGGGATAGAGAGGCGGATGTTCGAGCCGTCGATATTGGGAGAGAGACCGAGATCGCTCGTCTCGATCGCCTTACGAATCGCTCCGACCGTGTTGCGATCGAACGCCTGGATCGCAAGCGACCTCGCGTCGGGAGCGCTGACGGAGGCGACTTGTTTGAGCGGGACGCTCGAGCCGTAGGCTTCGACGTGAAGCCGGTCGAGCAGCGCGGTCGAGGCGCGGCCCGTGCGCACGGAGGCGAAGTCGTTGCGCGTCGCGTCGATCGCCTTTTGCATACGCTGCTCGGCCGTCTTAAAGACGTCGTCCATCGCGCTCACCGGACGACTTCCTCTTGCAGGGCGGCGCTGCGCTGCGCGGTCGTGACCAGCGTGCCGATCGCCTCACCGAAGACGATTCGGCGGATATTGCCCGCGACGTTCATATCGAAGACGATGATCGGCATGTCGTTATCCATGCACAAGGTCAGCGCCGTATTGTCCATCACTTGCAAACCGCGTTGCAGCACTTCGAGATAGTCGAGCCGCGCGAACCGCGTAGCGGTGCGATCGAGCACGGGGTCCGCGGTATAGATGCCGTCGACTTTGGTCGCCTTGAGGATCGCCTCGGCGCCGATCTCGACCGCGCGCAGCGCGGCCGTCGTGTCGGTCGTAAAATACGGATTGCCCGTCCCCGCACCGAAGATGACGACGCGCCCCTTCTCCAGATGCCGCATCGCGCGCCGCCGAATATAGGGCTCCGCGATCTGCTGCATTTGGATGGCGGTCTGCACGCGCGAGGCGATGCCGATTCGCTCGAGCGCGTCTTGCAGCGCGAGCGCGTTGATCACGGTCGCCAGCATCCCCATGTAATCCGCGTTCGCGCGATCCATCCCGGCCGCTTCGTGCGCTTTCCCTCGCCAGATGTTGCCGCCGCCGACGACGACGGCGATCGACACGCCCTCGCGCGCGATCTCGGCGATCTGTTCGGCCATCCAAGCCGTGGTTACGACATCGACCGAAGCGTCGTCGCCCGCGAAGGCTTCGCCGGAAATCTTGAGGAGGATGCGGCCGTACGAAGCGCCGGGCCTACTCTCCAAGCGCGAATTTCGCGAAGCGCCGCACCGCTATTTTCTCTCCGAGCACGCCGACGACGGAGCCGATTAATTCGGCGATCGTCTGATCGTCGTTCTTGATGAACGGCTGATCGAGCAGCACGTTCTCCTCGAACCACTTGTTGAGCTTGCCTTCGACGATGCGATCGAGCACGTGCGCGGGCTTACCTTGCGCGGCGGCCGCGAATTCGGCTCGCAACGGGGCGAGCTCTTCCTCCGGCACCTGATCGCGCGAGAGATACTTCACCGGCATCGCGGCGACGTGCATCGCGATATCGCGCACGAGTTCGCCGAAGCGCTCGTTGCGAGCGACGAAGTCGGTCTCGCAATTGATCTCGACGAGCACTCCGATTTTTCCGCCGACGTGAATGTACGACCCGACCAGACCCTCTTTCGCCGCACGGTCGGCTTTTTTCGCGACCTTGGTCATGCCCTGATCGAGCAGTTCTTTTTTGGCAGCGTCGTAATTGCCGCCGGCGCCGACCAGCGCGGCGCGGCAATCCATCATCCCGGCACCGGTCTCATCGCGCAGGCGCTTGATTTCGTCCGTTGATGGTTTATACGTCGCTATGGAACTCACGGGAGCCGGCCTTTCTTCGGGTCGGGTACGGGTGGGCGCGGAAGCCGGTGCGAAGGAAAGGCGCCGCTCGCGCGACGCCCGTCCGAATCGATGCTCCCGCTCTTTTCTGGACGCTTAGACGGCTGCCTCCTGAGCGTCGGCCTCCGCCGATTCGGCTTCGGGATCGGGATCGGGATCGGCGGCGCGGGGTGCGGGAGCGGCCGGCACGGCAGCGACCGGCAACGCCTGAGAGTACGGATCGGCGTAGGCTTCGTCTTCGAAGCGGCTCGACTCGACCTCGGTCCGGCCCTCGATAATCGCGTCCGAAATCTTGGAAACCATCAACTTGACGGCCCGAATCGCGTCGTCGTTGCCGGGGATCGGGTAATCGATCTCGTCGGGATCGCAATTCGTATCGATGACGGCGACGATCGGAATCTTCAGCTTTTTGGCTTCGAGAACGGCGATGCGCTCTTTCTTGGGATCTACGATGAAGACCGCATCGGGTAGACGGTGCATGTCCTTGATCCCGCCGAGGAAGCGCTCGAGCTTCTCGAGCTCGTCGGAGAGCCGCGAAACCTCTTTTTTCGGTAACAGATCGAAGTTGCCCTGAGCGCGCATCCCCTCGAGCTCGCGCAGCCGCGCGATACGTTTCTGAATCGTGGAGAAGTTGGTGAGCGTCCCACCGAGCCAGCGCTCGTTGACGTAGAACGTGCCGGCCCGCTCGGCCTCTTCTTTGACGACGTCCTGCGCCTGCTTCTTCGTGCCTACGAAGAGAATCACTTTGCCTTCGCGCGCCATCTGCTTGACGGTCGCGTACACTTCTCGCAGCATCAGCACCGTCTTCGAGAGATCGATGATGTAGATGCCGTTGCGCTCTTGAAAGATATAGGGCTTCATCTTCGGGTTCCAGCGCCGCGTCTGGTGACCGAAGTGGACTCCCGCCTCCAGGAGTGCTTTCATGGAAATGACCGAGGCCATCGCGTACCCTTTCTGATCTCGCACCGGTTGCATCCGTGCTCCGTCGTGCTTCCGAGACCATCGCACCCCGGCATCCGTTGCCCGAGGTGAATTTGAATCAACCCTTCGAGTTTACCATGCCGCCCGGCGGCGGACAACGCCGCCGCGCCGCTCGTACCTAAAGCGCGACCGGGATACCGTCCTCTTCGCCGAGTCCGGCCTCGCGCCGGATCTCCTCGTACACCTCGGCCCGGTGAACGCTCACTTCCCGAGGCGCTTCGATTCCGAGCCGCACCTGATCCCGGTCGACCGATACGATCACGATCCGGATATCGTCTCCGACCACGATGGCTTGATTCGGCTTTCTAGTTAGGACGAGCATCGTTACCCCGTGTCGTCAACAGCATTTACGCCACTTTCGCCCCGGCGCCCGGCGCCCCCGCACTCTACGCGGGCCTTTAGGCCTATGGACGTTCGCTTTGCGAACGGCCATTCGGATTCGCGACGAGCCTAACGTCCCAGGATTGCTTCGCCGGGCCGCCGCCGATCTTCGTGGCGCGCTTTCGGCTAAGGCGGTCACACGAATTGGGCGGCGTGCAGTTCGGCGTAGGGGCCGCCGCGCGCTAGAAGCTCGTCATGGGTGCCGGCTTCGAGGACGCGGCCCGCGGAGATGTAGAGGATTTTGGCGGCGCGGCGGATCGTCGAGAGCCGGTGGGCGATGATGAGGGTCGTGCGGCCGGGCAAGAGACGGTCCAGCGCCGTCTCGATGAGGCGTTCCGAATGACTGTCCAGCGCGCTCGTCGCCTCGTCGAGGATGAGGATGCGCGGATCGCGCAGCACCGCCCGGGCGATCGAGATGCGCTGCCGCTGGCCGCCCGAGAGGCGCAGGCCGCGGTCGCCGACCGGCGTCTCGTAACCGAGCGGCAGATCGAGGATGAATTCTTGGGCGTTCGCTTCCCGGGCGGCGGCTTCGACCTCCGCCGCGGAAGCGTCGAGCCGCCCGTAGCGGATATTTTCGGCGATCGTGCCGCTGAAGAGCATCGGCTCCTGCGGCACGATCGCGATCGCGGCGCGCAGTTCGCCGAGCGGGATAGCGCCGAGGTCGATGCCGTCGAGCGAAATGCGGCCCGCCTGCGGTTCGTAGAAGCGCGGTACGAGATTGACGATCGTCGTTTTGCCCGCGCCCGAGGGGCCGACCAGGGCCACGACTTCGCCCGCCTCGACGGTCGCCGAAAGGTCGTGCAGGACGGGCGGATTGCCGGGCTTATATGAGAACCGCACGTGCTCGAACGCGAGCCGTCCGGCGATCGCGCGCTTCGGCAGGCGGTCGCCGCCGCGCTCTTCGATCGGGAGATCGAGAATTTCGAACACGCGGGCCGTGCCGATGAGCCCTTTGGAGATGTCGCCGACGAACGAAGCCAGACGGTTGAGCGGGTTGATCGCGAGCACGACGAGCGTCCAGAACTGAAAGACTTGACCGCTCGACATCCGTCCGACGATCGCCTCGCGCACCGAGAACGCCATGATCGCGAGCAACGCCGTCGTAATGATCATCGCGACGATCGGCGTCTGCGTCATGCCGAGTTGCAGCACTTTCATGTAGGCGCCGAAATAGCTCTCGTTGCTGCGTCCGAAGCGCTCGACTTCGTAATCCTCGCGACCGAACGCTTTCACGATCCGTTCGCCTTGCAGCACCTCGCTTAAGTTCGCGGAGAGATCGGCGATCTGTTCCTGCGAACGCTTGGTGCTCGCCGATATCAGCCGCGTGAACGCGGCGACGACGAGATTGACGACCGGCGCGAACACGAATAAGAAGAGCGCGAGCAGCCAGTCGATGTAGAGCATATACGCGACCGAGGCGCAGAGCGTCACCAGCGTTACGAAGAATTGCGGCAGCGAGATGCTGAGCGCGTCCGTCATCAGCATGAGATCGGTGTTGAATCGCGCGATGAATTCGCCCGGCCGCCACGTGTCGAAGTCTTGCATCGGCATGCGCAGCGTGCGCTCGAAGAGCCGGACGCGCAGGCTCGCGATCAGCTTCTGACCGCTCCACGCCGTCAAATAGCCTTGACCGTATGCCGCCGCGCTCGAAATCGAATTCACGACGAAGAGTCCCGCCATCACCAAGAACAGCAGCGAGACCGGGTGCTTCGGGTCCTCGATGACGCTGTCGATGACGATGGGAAAGGCCTTGGTAAGCGCGAGCGGCCCGAGCCCCGCGATAACGCCGAGGACCAGCGCGAAGATGAGTCGCGGGTAGTAGGGCCGGGCTTCCGCCAGCAGCCGGCGCACGACCGCGCGCCGTTCGGTCGCATCGAGTGCGGCCCTCAGCGTGCGAAACCTTTCCGCGGCCCGGCGAGTAACTCTGGCACGTTCCTTCGTTCGCCGGAGATCTCGCTGTGGACTGCTACTATCACAATGCCGTTCCGTCCGTCGCCGTCTGTCACGACTGCGATCACGCGATTTGCGCGACGTGCCGCGACGAGATCGGGCTCTGCCCGGGTTGCCGGCTCGCGCGCCGGATCGCGCAGGCGACGGGGCCCCGTGAGGAGCTGACCGGCAAGGTCGGCCCCTCGCGTCCGCAGCCGCCGCCGCGCACCGGTCCGCCGCCCCGCACCGGTCCGCCGCCGCCGGACTACGCTCCGGCCACGCAACGATTTACCACGAGCCTTGCCGGCGTAGCGCTCGAAACGCGCGCGCTGCTCGCGCTCGGATATCCGTTCTGGCCCTTGGCGGCGCTCGCTCTTCTCGATGCGAAGCGCTCGGCCGCGGTCCGGCATCAAGCGTTGCAGGCGCTCGGACTTAATTTCGGCCTCTTCGCCTTGTGGTTCGGGCTCGGCGCGATCGCGCAAATTCCGATTCTCGGGTTCTCCGCCTGGCCGTTGCTCGCCATGCTCGCGCCGCTCTGGCTCGTCGCCACGATCGTCTATGCCGTCAAAGTTTTCCACGGCGACGAAGTGCGCGTGCCGCTCGTCACGAGCTGGATCGAAGAACGCGAGGCACGCGCCGTCCGCGCCTAATTCGCGGCTGCGAAAGCGGTGTAGCGACGTAAAAACGCGCGCGCCTCGACGTCGTGATCGACGATGGGCGCGGGATAACCGGCGTCGGCATGAAGCGGCAGCGCGAGTTGCACGTCGTCGTCGCGCGGCCAGAAGTGGCCGGCCGGGACGTTCGCGAGCTCGGCGATCCAGCGCCGCCAATACGCGCCGGCCGGGTCGAGCGTACGAGCCGCCTTCTGCGGATTGTAGATGCGCGGGAATTGCGCGAGGTCCGCGCCGACGCCCGCGACCCACTGCCAATTCCCGGTTGCGAGCGCATAATCGTCCTCTTCGAGTTCGCGCTCCCAGAGGTCGCGGCCGACGCGCCAATCGACGCCGAGATCGAAACAGAGAAACGAGGCGCTGACGAGCCGCGCTCGCGGATGCATCCAGCCGGTGGCGCGCAGCTGCCGCTGACCGGCGTCGACGAACGGATAGCCCGTGCGGCCTTCGCTCCACGACGGCACGAGCGCGTGCGTCGTCGCGAACGGGAAGCGCCGCATCCGCGGCTGCAGCGCCGCGTCCGCCTCGTCTTCGAAAAACCAGGCGAGTTGCAGGAAGAAGTCGCGCCGCGCGAGCGCGCGCGCGAAGGTTCGCAGCGCCAGGCGTTCCTCGGCCAGCAGAAAACGGTCGCCGAGCCGCGCGTCGACGCGGGCGAGGACGGTGCGGGCGGCGATCGTT
>CAXUFI010000098.1:0-8608 GCA_964250245.1 uncultured bacterium | reverse complement strand
TCTATGCCGTGCTGCAGGAGACGTCCGCCCCGTCCGAGCGCGCCCGCATGGTGGCGGCCAACAACGTGATGAACGCCATCGCCATCGCGGCCGGGGCGGTGCTGGCGGCGGGCCTGGCGCTCGCCGGCGCGCGAATCGCGCTTAGCGGCCGCGCGACCGCGGTGACGACGAGCGGCGCCGACGGCTCGTTCACGCTGACGGTGCCGCCCGGCGTTTACAAAATCGATATCAGCAAAGGCGGCTACCTATCGACGTCGCTTGCGGGTTATTCGGTCGCCCCGGGCGTACCGACGCCGCTGTCGGTCAATCTCAACCAAGCCGATCTCTCCTCGCTGCGTACGATCGGGCAAACCTCCGCCGCCTCGCGGGGCAGCGGCACGGCGGTGAACACCTCCGCCGCGAGTTCGAACTTCCTATCGTCGCGCTCGTTCGAGAACCTCGCCAATCCGCAAATCAACGACGTGCTGCAGCACCTGCCCGACGTCACGATTCAGCACATGGGCAGCCAGCCCGACACCTCGATCATCGTCGGCGGCGTGCAGCCGTACGAGACGCAGGTGCTCGTCGACGGGCATCCGCTCGCGCTCGGACAGTACGGCGTTTGGACGAGCCAATATTACCCGTCGTACTTAATCGGCGGCGTCGAAACGCAGACGGGTCCCGGCAATACGACCCCGTTCGCCAATCTCGCGGTCGGCGGTACCGTTAATTTGGAAACGCCGGGGTTCACGCGCAACACGGGCGCCGAGATCACGCAGGGCGTCGATAACTATTCCTCTCAGTACACGCACTTTCTCGCGAGCGGCGCGGCCGGTCCGGTCCAATACGTCGTCGGGCTCGGCGTCGACGGGTACAACGGTCCCTACGCGGGGACCAAACAGTGCATCGTCACGCCCGATGCCGCGGGCGCGCTCGATAACAAGGCCGGCAACGCGGGGATCATCGCCAGCTGCCAAGACGCGACCGGCTCGTTCTTCAATAAGGGTGAGGCGCTGCGGCTGCGCTTCAATTTCTCGACCGCGACCTCGTTCGATGCGAGCTTCGTGGGCGCGTGGGGCGGTTACAATCCGCAGGGCACGGCGTGGGGCACGTATCTCGGCCAGACGAAAATCCTGCCGTGCCTAACCTCGAGTCCGACGCAGTGCACGAACGCGAATAACTCGGGGCTCGTCGGTTCGACGATCGCCGGCTACGGCTGGTATACGGGCTCGTCCGTCTATAACAACCAGACGCTCTTCGACGGACAGTTCCGCACGACGTTTGCGAATAATACGTTGCTCGTGCGGCCGTACGTCGGCGACATCGAACCCGAAGTGATCCTCGGCGCGGGGCAAACGTCGAACCCGGCATTCTTCGGCCCGGCGCCGGGTTCGGCGAAGTATGCGGCGCCGAGTTTCGCGAATGGCGCCGCCATCCCGCCGACGTTCGATTTCGCCACGGCCGGCAACCCGTTCGAGAAGACGTGCGCCGGCAATTACGACAACGTCGCGAGTCCGGCCGGCACGTCGGTCGTGGTGAAAGGCCAGCAGGAGTGCTTCGGCGGCGCGTATACGACGTACGAACAGGATAAGCTGTACGGCACGACGTTCTCCGTGCTGCACCCCGTCGGCGACGGCATCTTGAACCTCACCTACGACTTTCACGGTCAGAGCACGTTCGCATACATCAACAATCCGGCGGGCGTTTCGGTGCCGTTCTCGACGGATCGCTATTCGACGTTCTCGCTGACGGGCAGCGTCCAAGCCGTCCGTAATCTCAACCTCGATGCGGGTCTCTACGATACGCTTTGGAAGGTCGTCGGCGTGAAGCCGGTTTCCGATACGGACGCTTCGCTCGTCGGCTTCGATCGCTCGGTCTCGCGCTTCGATCCGCACGTGGCGCTCGTCTACCATCCCGTCAGTAGCGTCGCCTATCGCGCCGCCTGGGGCACGTCGGCGACGTTCCCCTTCGTCGGGCAGGTCAGCGGCCTCGCCACCTTCGAGACACCCGCGCAGTCGCTCGGCCCGCCGTTCGAGAACGGCGGCACGTTGACGGAAAAGAACTCCGGACTCTCGCCGGAGGTCAGCAGTTCGTACGACGTCGGCGCCGACAAGCGCTTCGGTAACGCCTCACTCGTAAGTCTCGATCTCGGCGAGAGCACGATCCACAACGTGTTCGAGACGTTGACGACGAGCACGATCAATCCGCAAACCAAGGGCCTCGAAGGGATCTTCTCGCCCGTGAACGTGGCGCGTCTGCGCACCGATCTCGTCACGCTCAAATACGGCTATCAGCCCTTCTTCGGCTTCGGCGTCAACGTGTCGGCGGCGGCCGAACGCTCGATCCTCGACGGCCTCCCCGATAACGCGTTCTCCGCGGGAACCGCGAGCGTCCCGAACAACGGCACGCAGATCTGCGGCAACGGCGTGGCGGCCCCCGGCATCGCCACGTGCATCCCGTACCTCAAAGGTTACGGGCAGCTCACGTACACGGCGAGGGATCGCAGCTTCGCCGCGCTCGGTGTCGACTACGAAGGCAAGAACAATGCTTATTTCCAACCGCCCTTCGCGATGGTCGATGCGACGTACCGGCGGGCCGTCAGCCGCGGCGCGGAGCTGCAAGTATCGGCGGAAAACCTCTTCAACACGAATAACTACGGAGCGTATCTCGCGCTGCCGGGGCTCGGGACGCCGCTCGTCGCGGGCACGTTGACGCCGGCCGGAAAGTACGCCCAAACGAGCTTCACGCCCACGCTCGTGTCCGCGCCGCCGCGCATCGTGCGCGTGCAATTGCGGCTGCACACCGGACGCTAAGCCTTCTCGCCGGCGCGCGGCGAGCGATTCGACAAATGGCGAGTGACGTGCCGCGCGAGCCGCCCCTATACTCCCGAAGATAATCTCGCGCCGGGTGCGTCCGCGCATTAGGGAAACGATGAGTGCTTTAGGTTCGAAGGTCGGCTTCTTAGCCGTGGCTCTCTTGCCATATTGCCTCGCGCTCGGCGCGCCCGCGGTCGCGGCCGACGGCATCGTCGCGCAGACGGCGACGGCGACGCTGTCGGGAACGGTGCGCACGCCCGGCGGCGCGCCGGTCGCCGGCGCGACGGTAATCGCGCACGGACCGACCGAGGGCCGGACCTCGACCCAGACGGACGGCTCGTTTTCATTGCCGCTCGTCCCCGGAGTTTACGCGCTGAGCGTAACGCGATCGGGCTACGGGTCGGCCGCGCTTTCCGACGTCACGGTCGGGGCTGGCGCTTCGCAACCGCTCGCGATCTCACTCGCGCAAGCCGATCTTTCTTCGTTACGGACGATCGGTACCGTAACGACGAACGGCCGCGGCACGAGCACGATCAATACCGGCGCCGCGACGTCGTCGTTCATCCCGGCGCAGGCGTTCACCAATCTCGCGAATCCGCAGATTAACGACGTGCTGCAGCGCGCGCCCGACGTGACGATCCAACATATGGGTAGCCAAGCCGACACGACGATCATCGTGGGCGGCGCGCAGCCGTACGAAACGCAAGTCCTCATCGACGGGCATCCGCTGGCGCTCGGTCAATACGGCGTCTGGGCGAGCCAGTATTTCCCGTCGTTCCTGGTCGGCGGCGCCGAGCTGCAGTCGGGGCCCGGCAACACGACGCCGTTCGCGAACATCGCGGTCGGCGGAACGGTCAACCTGCTTACGCCGAGCTACACGCGCCTGCCGCAGAGTGAAATCGTGGCCGGCGTCGACAATTACGGCGCCCAGAACTCGCGCTTCCTCACGAGCGGCTCCGTCGACCGGTTCAGTTTCGTCGCCGGCTTAGGGACTGCGAGCAACAACGGTCCGCTCTTCGGTACCAACCACTGCGTGGTGTCGCCGGCGAACGGCGGCGCGAACGACAATACGCCCGCCTCGACGGGGATCATTCAATTTTGCGGCGCGCTCAGCGGGCCGTTGTTCACCAACGGCGATATCCTTAAGTTGAAGTACGATTTTACGCCGACGACGTCGTTCGAACTCGGTTTCGTCGGCGCGTGGGGCGGGTTCGATCCGCAAGGTTCGGCTTGGGGGAACTCGGTCGGACCGACGAAGATAGCAAATTGCGTAACGTCGTTCGGAGCGAGCATTTGCGGCGATCCGCAGTATTCCGGCTACGTCGGTAAAACGATCGACGCCTACGTCATCTACCCCGGCTCCTCGGTCTACAATAACCAGACGCTGTTCGACGGCCAGCTCCGCACGGCGATCGGCAAAGATTCGCTGCTCGTTCGGCCCTATCTCGGCTCGATCGAACCCGAGGCGATCGTCGGCAGCGGCGAGGGTGAGTACGCCGCATTCTACTCGACGCCCGGTACGGTGCCGTCGCTGGGACCGGGGGTCCAGATTCCGGCGAGCGGCGTCCCGAACCCCAACGCGTTCGAGAACAAGGTCTGTCCGGTCGGCAACGTGTTCGCCTTCAATCAGATCAACAGTCCCAGTAATACGATCGTCTCGAAAGACGGTCAAGAAGAGTGCTTTCAGTATCCGTACAGCGCGTTCGAACAGGATAAGCTTTACGGCACGACGTTCTCGTACTTGCACCCGTTCGGCGAAAGTCTGCTCGATCTGACGTACGACTATCACGGCCAAAGCGTCTTCTCGTATTTTAACTCACCGTCGAACATCTCGACGCCGCTCTCGAGCGATCGCTACTCGACGATCTCGCTCACAGGCTATCTGCACCTCATAAAAAACCTCAATCTCAATCTCGGGCTCTACGATACGCGCTGGACGGTCGCCGGCGTACAGCCGGAGATCGGCGCGCAGGGGACTCCGGTGTTGATTCCGGGCACGACGGTCCCCGTGTTGACGGGTCTCGGGCGGGGCGCGTCGCGCTTCGATCCGCACGCCGCGCTTATCTATCGGCCCGCGAGCGACGTCTCGGTCCGTTTCGCCTACGGCTCCTCGGCGACGTTCCCGTTCCTCGGTCAAGTCAGCGGAAACGCGGCGTTCCAGCCGTACGCAAGTTCGGCCCCGCAATACACGGCCGGTATCCTAACGGAAAAGAATCCGTCGCTCGATCCGGAGGTCAGCACCGCGTACGACCTCGGCGCCGATAAGCGGCTTTCCAACGGGTCCATCATCAGCGGCGACATTCAGGACACGGTGATTCATAACGTGTTCGAGAATCTCGTTCAGGATCTGATCACTCCGGCAGGCGACGAGGGCGTTTCCGCGCCGATCAACGTCGCCCGGCTACGCTCGCAACTCGTCACGCTCAAGTACAACGATGCGCCGCGCGTCGGCTTCGGCTTCAGTCTCGCGATCGCCGCAGAGCGCTCCATCGTCGACGGCATCCCGGCCGCGGCCTTCAGCACGAGCGGGAGTTTTCCGGTAAATAACGTGCAGATCTGCGGCAACGGTCTCTCGACGCCCGGAATCCCGACCTGCATCCCTTACCTCAAGGGTTACGGGCAGGTAACGCACGCCTGGCGCGACGGCACCTACGCGGAACTCGGCGTCGATTACGAAGGGAAAAACAACAGCTACTTCCAACCGCCGTTCGCCATTTTCGACGCGACGCTGCGCCGGCCCGTGACGCGCAACGTCGAGTTCCTAATCTCCGCCCAAAACCTCTTTAACAGCGATTCCTTCAACTATCTGCCCGCGCCCAACGCCGGCGTCGCGCTGACCGCCGGCACGCCGACGGGGCAGACGACGTACGTGTCGACGCTGATTCCCGCGCCGCCCCGTACGATCCACGCCGAATTGCGACTCCACGCCGGTCGCTAGCGCGCGCGTCGGAAGGTCGTTCACGCGCTAGCCGGAGGTGGCCGCTTCCGTGAAATAGTCTTTGCAGAACCTGCCTGCCGGGGGTGGCCACCCGCCAACCATCGGTCGCAGCTTGACGTCGGGATCGCTCGGCGGCGAGAAATACGCGCACGAGCGAAAGCGCTCGCTAGCGACGCGACGGTAATCGTAGCGCCTGATTCTCGAATCGTGGTATTCCTGACCGTCATACGCGTTCGACCCGCAATCGATCGGCAGCGCTAGCGGTAAGCGTTGACCGTGAACGCCGTAGCGAGATCGGACCGAGGTGCCCAAGCCTCCAGTGCTTCGGCGCGCTCGTTGTCGAGGTTGAGCTCGCGAATGTGGGCCGGCGTCCCGATGGGGAGGAACGCGAGCACGACGCCGGCTACGACGAACGCGCCGGCGCGAGTGAAGAACGAAGTCCCGTGCTGCATTCCTGCTGCGGAGCCTCTTATCGTGCCCCGCTTACCCGCTGAGCCAAATATAACGAACGACCAGCAACGCCGCGACGCCGTACAGAATCGGATCGACGTTGCGCCAGCGGCCCGTGCAGAGCTTGATCGCGGCGTAACTGATGACGCCGAAGCTCACGCCGTTGGCGATCGAGAACGTCAACGGCATCGCGATCACGGTTAGAAACGTCGAGATCGACACGGCGTAGTCTTCCCACGCGACCGTCCGCAGGCTGTCGAGCATCAGCGCGCCGACGAGGATGAGCGCGGGCGAGGTGGCGGCGGCGGGGACCGCGCCCGCGAGCGGCCAGAGCAGCATCGATAGTAAGAAAAGCACGGCGACCGTCGTCGCCGTTAAACCGGTGCGGCCGCCTTCTTCGATGCCGCTCGCGCTCTCGATGTATGCCGTCGTCGTGCTCGTCCCGAGCAGCGCGCCGCACATGGACGCGAGCCCGTCGCAGGCGAAGGTCCGGCGCGAGCGCAGCATGTTGCCGCGCTCGTCGGGCGCGCCGGCCGTACTCGCGAGCGCGACGAGCGTTCCCGTCGCATCGAAGAAGTCGACGAAGAAGAAGGTGAACACGACGGCGAGGATCCCGAGGCCGAGCGCCGCGCGGAGATCGAGCGCTCCGATGAGTCCGGCGGGCCACGTCGGCAGCGCGACGATGCCGTTTGTGAAGCCGGCGAACGGCACGAGCGCGTCTTTCGGTCCGGGATAGAGCGGCGCGTGCGTGACGATGCCGAGCACGGTCGCTCCGAGCACGCCGTAGAGTATCGCGCCCGTCACGCGCCGCACGAGCAGAACCGCGATAACGAGTAATCCGAACATCGCGATCAGGCTCGGCGGCGCCACGAGCGATCCGAGCGAGACGAACGTCGCCGGGTTCGCCACGATGATGCCGGCATTTTTAAGGCCGATGAAGGCGAGAAACATGCCGATGCCGGCCGTTACCGCGAACTTTAAATGCGACGGAATGGCGCGGACGATCGCCTGCCGCGCGCCGAGCACGGAGAGAACGACGAAGAGCGCGCCCGAGATGAAGACCGCGCCGAGCGCCGTCTGCCACGGTATTTTGAGACCGAGCACGACCGTGTAGGCGAAGTAGGCGTTGAGTCCCATGCCGGGCGCCTGCGCGAACGGATAGCGCGCGACGAGGCCCATCAGCAGGCTGCCGATCGCAGCCGCGAGCGCCGTCACGACGAGCAGCTTCTCGAACCCGTTCGGAATGACGATCGCGCTGCCGAGCACTTGCGGGTTGACGAAGAGCGCGTAGGACATCGTGAGGAACGTCGTGAGACCCGCGCGCACTTCGCGCAGCGGAGTCGAGCCCGCAGCCGTAATTCCGAAATAGCGGTCGATCATACCGGCCGTACGTTAGCGAGCGACGCGTCGATATCCGCGATCGCGCGCGCCAGCGCCGCGACGCCGAGTGCGAGATCGGCCGCGGCGGTGAACTCGTCGCGGACGTGGCTGCGGCCGCCCGCGCTCGGTACGAAGAGCATCGCCGCGGGCGCGATCCGCGCGAGGCACATCGCGTCGTGACCGGCTCCGCTTGCGAGCTCGACGGGCCTTTGCCCGAGCGTCGCGACCGTCGAGCGCAGCGTCGCGCGCAGCCGCTCGTCCATGGCGACGGCCGGCCGGAACTCGAGCGCTTCGACGGCGATCGCCACGCCGCGCCGCGCTGCGATCTCGCGGCAAGCGTCGCGTAAAACAAGCTCCAATCGCTCGCAGCGGCGATCGTCGACGCTGCGTGCGTCGACGCGCAAGGCGACGCTGCCCGCGATGACGTTGGTTTGATTGGGCGCGACGTCGAGCGCGCCGACGGTGGCGACGCAAGCGCCCGTTTCCAATGCTGCGGCTTCGAGCCGCAGTACGACCTCGGCCGCCGCGCAGAGCGCATCGTGCCGCACCGCCATCGGTACGGTGCCCGCATGACCCTGTTCGCCCGCGAGGTGAACGGCGAATCGGCGTTGCCCGGCGATCGCGGTAACGATGCCGAGCCGCGCTCCGGCCGCTTCCAGCACCGGTCCCTGTTCGACGTGAATTTCGAGATAGGCCGCGGGCTTCGTCGCGCCGTCCGTATCGCGTACGTGAACGTCCGGCAAGAGCCCCGTCGCTCCGTCGCGCGCGGCTGCGAACGAAACGCCGTCGCCGTCGACGAGCGCGGCGATGGCGGCGAGCGGCGTAACGCCCGCGTACGCCGCGCTGCCGAGACACCCGAGCGGAAAGCGGCTGCCCTCTTCGCCCGCCCAAGCCACGGCTTCGACGGAACGCTCGAGCGCGACGCCCTCCGCCGCGAGCCGTTCGAGCGCGCACAGCGCGGCCACGACGCCGTACGCGCCGTCGTAGGCGCCGCCGCCGCGCACGGTGTCGACAACGGCCTGCTGCAGGTCGGCGGCAGCACCGC
>CAXUFI010000097.1:0-8748 GCA_964250245.1 uncultured bacterium | reverse complement strand
CCCGCCCCCCCGGGGGGCGGCCGGGCCCCCCACCCGGCGCCCGAGGGGCCGCCGCCCCGGGCGGTCGCCCGGGTGCTCGACGATCGTTCGGAGCGCCGCGACCAGCGCGTCTTCGGTCAGTTCGCGGCGCCGACCGGCTGCGGCTCGGCGAGCGCCCGCAGCGTGCGCAGCTCCGCCGCCGGATCGTTCGCGCCGTAGATGCTCGAGCCCATCACGACCACATCGACGCCCGCGGCGACGACTTCGGCGATATTCTTGCGGCCGATACCGCCGTCGATCTCGAGCAGGCACGACGGATTGCGCTCGTCGATGAACGCGCGCGCTTCGACGACCTTCTTGCGGGAGTTCGGGATGTAGGCCTGACCGCCGAAGCCGGGGTTCACGCTCATGACGAGCAGGAGATCGAGGTCTTCGATCACGTCTTCAAGCATCCGCACCGGCGTCGCGGGATTGATCGCGATACCGGCCTTGGCGCCGAGCGATTTCACGAGCGTCAGCAGCCGCTGCGCGTGCACGGTCGCTTCCCAATGAAAGGTTATGAAATCGCAGCCGGCTTTGCGGAATTCCTCGACGTAACGCTCGGGTTCGACGATCATCAGGTGCGCGTCGAAAGGGCACGCCGTGAGCTTGCGCAGGTCGCCGACGATCTTGGGACCCCAGGTGATATTCGGGACGAACCGGCCGTCCATCACGTCGATATGGAACCAATCGGCCCCGGCCCCCTCGACGAGCGCCATATCCGCCGCGATCCGGCTGAAATCCGCGGACAGGAGCGACGGCGCGATCTTCATCTGTGAAACTCCTTGGGGAGCAGATTCGCCGGCGGCGAAGCGTGCGGCGGACGAGGCCCGAGAAGCTGCTTCTCCTGCACCGGCGGTTCTACCCCGAGCTTCGTCGAGTCGATCAATTCGTTATTCACGAAGACGTCGAGTTCGGACGTCCCGACCACGGTGAGGTTAAAGTCGAGCCGCTGCTTGGGCTGCGCGAACGCGTTATAGACGTTCCAGGTTCCCGTCTCGTCGCGAACTTGGACGCGCACCGTCGGCGACTGGCCGGCGGCGGTCGCGGTATCCTCGGGTATCGTCACCGTCGTGTGCACCTGGTGGATGAGGTAGCCCGCTTGCAGCGGGCCCGCGCTGACCTGAAGCGATACCGGCTCGTTCGCGTCGATCGAAGCGCCCGGAGCGGGATTTTGGCGCACGACGGTCCCGCGCCGGGGCCCGAAACGGCCGAACGGCGTCCAGACGATTTGGCCGAAGTGCACGTGTTCGTCGGTGGCTTGAGCGCGAACGTCGTCGATATTCTGGTCCACGTAATTCGGCACGCGAATGGACGCCGGGCCGCCCCGGGAGAGTTCCACGTTTACCGTCGTGCCCACGCGCACCGAGACGAGCGGCGCCGGATCTTGCAACACGACGGCGTCCGCGGGCACGTCCTCGCTCTGCACGATACGGATTTTGCCGAGCGCGAGTTTATAGCGCGACAGATCGAGCCCGAGCTCGCGACGCGATTCGTAGCGCAGGTCGGGCATCGAGAACACTTGCACGCCGTTGGAAACGACGAGCGAAATCTGACGGCCCTCGCGCACGGAAGCGCCGGGTATCGGATCTTGGCGCATGACGACGTCCTTGGGGTAGCGGTCGCTCGCGGTCCGCTGCACGACCGTGGCCTTCATATGCGTGCGCTCGGCGGTTCCCATCGCATCGGAGAGCGTTTGGCCGACGAGCGTCGGAGCCGTCACGTTCTTCGTCGGCGGTACGAGAAAATCTTGAATCTGGCGCGAGAACCAAACCGCGACGCCGACGAAGAGCGCGAGCGCGAGCGCGAAATACCAATCTTGTCCGCGGCGCCCCGAGCGCGGGGCGCGGGCGGCCGGCGCCTGCGCCTTAGCCCGGACCGTCGCGCGGCCCACGTCAGGCGAGCGCTTCTAAAGCGGCAAAATCGAACGTCGCGTTGGAATACACGCGTTGCACGTCTTCGTGTTCTTCGAGCGCGTCGAGGAGCCCGGCGATCCCGCTCACATCGTCGCCCGCCGGAGCGACGCTCTGTTTCGGTTCCACACCCAGTACCATCGACGTTACGCGTAACCCGCGCGCCACGAGCGCTTCGCGCACTGCCGCGAGCGCGGCGGGCTCCGTCGCGACGATCGAGCGCCCCTCTTCCGATCCGTCGTCGTAATGCACGTCGACGACGCCGTCCACGAGAGCCGCTTCGATCAAACCCTCTTCATCGAGCGCGCCCTGCTCGACTTCGAGCAAGCCCCGCGGCTCGAAGATCCAGGCGACGGAACCCGTTTCGCCGAGGCTGCCGCCATGACGGCTGAAGAGGAAGCGCAACTCGGCCGCCGTCCGGTTGCGATTGTCGGTCGCCGCATCGAGTAGGATCGCGACGCCGGCCGGGCCGTGCCCCTCGTAACGAATCTCCTCGATTTCGCGCGCGCCGTCGGCGCCGGTCGCGCGCGCGATCGCGCGCTTGACGTTCTCCTGCGGGACGTTGTTCTCGCGCGCTTTTTCGACCGCCATCTTTAAGCGGTAATTCGCTTCGGGATCGGCCGAGCCGCCTTTAGCAGCGAGGATGATCTCTTTCGAGAGTTTCGTGAATAACGCGCCCCGCTGAGCGTCGACCTTGCCTTTCTTTAATTTAATATTATGCCACTTCGAATGTCCCGACATGCGTCAATGCCCCGGATGCGGATTGATCCAGTTGTTGCCCTCGAAGCCCGTCAACATCCGCGCGTTCCACGCGTCGTATGAGATGTGGCTGCCGGCGACGACCGGATACCAGAAGATAAAGGCGGCCAACGCCGCGGCGATGACGCCGGCGACGGCATACGTTCGCACGCGGCCGGCGTAGCCGTCCCAAACGCGCTTGAGCAACATCGTATCGGCGAGCAAGATGATGGCCAAGTTCGGAAAGAAATGGTATTCGAACGAGATGCGCGGCGACGCGATCCACGGTAACCATTGGAAGAAATACGCGACGAAGAGCAGCGCGTAGCCCTTATTCTTTTCACGCCACGCGAGCCAGCCCATGAACGGGACCGAGGCGAGCCCGAGCCACCAGGTGACGGGATTGGGCAGCGCCATCACTTCCGCTACGCAGCACGCGGTGCCGCTCTGGATCGCGGCGCCCGTGCGGAAGTCGTGATAGTAATACGAGATCGGTATCTCGAGAATCGGCCATTGCCACCATTTCGAAGAGTACGGATGCGTCGCGTGCGCGACCGTATCGTGATGGTAGACGTACATCTGCTGCTGCAACGAAACGACGTCGGCGAAGTTGTGGCCGAGCGAGAAATACGGCAGATAGGACAACCCGTAGATCGTGCCGCCGACGAATAACATGACCGCGATCACCACGTCGACCGAAAACCCGAGCGGGTTCCCCCAAGCGGCCGGCCGCGGAGCGAGCTCGACGCCGAGCGTGCGCGCGAGCGGCGACCAGATCCGCTGCGAAGCGACGACGATCGCCAGTGCCCACACGACGAAGAAGTCGAAGAGCCCGTTCCATTTCGAAGCGGCGAGGCAGCCGGCGGAGAGCGCCAGAAGCCACAGCCAGAGCGTTCCGTCCCGCCGGCCGTCGATCGTCGCCGTACCGGCCGTCATCGTGCCCGCCGGCGCATAGGCCGCGACGCCCGCGCCCGTCATGTACCGCATGCCGCCGCCCCGCGCGTATTCGATCTCGAGTCCCGGCGCGCGATGGACCAGGCCGTCGCGACCCTCGATCGTCGCCTCACCCGGCACCGGTCTGCCGGTCCGCAGCGGCACGCTGCCGCCGTCGGGCGTCAAGAGCGCGGCCGCCGTCACGACCGAGCCGTCGGCATACGACGTGACGTCCGGCGTCCGTGCGAAACGCGGTACGAGGAACCGCACGGCGGCGTACGCGCCGCAGCCGAGGTACAGGAAGAGCACGACATGGGCCGCCGCCGATTGGCCGGGCAGCAGCTTCCACGTCACGGCGGCGGCGAGGGCGAGCAGTACGGCCAACGCGCCCGCTTCGAGGCGGGCGACGCTCGCCGCGACGGCCGGCGCGACGCGTACCTGGCTCGCGATCCAGAACCGGTAGAACGCGTAGAGCGTCGTCAGCGTGAAAAACGCGACCGTGATTTCGGGCGTGGCGATGCGCGACTGCGCGAAATGGAAGCCGTCGCAAACGAGGAACCCGGCCGCGACCGTCGCCCACGCCGTCGAACCGAAGAGCCGCTTCGCGAAGGCGTACATGACGAAGACCATGAGCGCGCCGACGACGAGGTTGAGAAAACGCCAGCCGGCGGCCGTATCGCCCAGACCGTGCAGGCCGCCGAAGAGCATCATCGACAGCGTCACGACGAGCTTCGTCAGCGGCGGATGCGTGAATTCGAAAATCTCTTTATGCTGGAGATACTCTTCGCCCGCGCGCGCGTAGTAAATCTCGTCGAAGATCTTCTCCGCGGGCCACGTGTAGCCGACGAACGTCACGACGAACGAAACGAAGCCGAGCAGCGAGGCCAGCGCGTAATCCACGGCCGTCATCGCGCGAAGGCCTTCGAGCGGCGCGAAGAACGCTCGAGTTCGCGCTCCCGCGCCTCGCAGGTTGGCGCGAACGTCGAAACGTTCGAGCACGTCTTCGCCGCTGCCGAGATACGCGTAGCCGAGATAAAAGAAGACGGCGACGTTGGCGAGCGCCGCCGGCATACTCATCCAAGGCAGGAGGTTCGTCGGATCGGGACCGGAGACGTGATTGTCGAGAACGTTGAGGTAATCGAGCGAATAGAAGAGATTGGCCACGAGCGTCAGCGAGAGGATCGCCGCCGCCCAGAGGTAGCGGCGGCGCAGAAAGATGAGCGGCACCGCGAGCATGAAGCCATTGAAGATGTACCGTTCGTGCATGCGCGTCGAGAGCACGAAATACCCGAGCGAGAGGATCATCGCGGCTTCGACGAACGCCGTCCCCGTGCGCCGCTGCAGGTAGCGCCAAACGAGCAGCACGAGCGCCGCGACGAAGAGCGCGATGCCGCAAACGTACTGCGGCACGCCGAACGTCCGCCCGCCGAACGTCAGGTTCGGAATGAGACCCGTATCGCTCTCCCAGAAATGGTGCCCGAGCGCCACGTAGACGTTGAAGGCATTGACCGAATTGTACGGATAGACGCCGGCCGCATAGTGATAGCGACCGATGAGCCAGGCGAATTGGCCGAGCGGCGACCAGCCCGGATTGAAGGCGAGCGCGCAGAGATATCCGAGCGCGAGCGAGAGCAGGCCGCCGGCGAGCGTGGCCCAGGCGCGCCGGATCCGCACGCTACCGTCGCTGCCGGCATACACGTAGGCCAAGAATAACGGAACGAGCACGAGCGCGGGCGGCTTGATGAGGATCGAATAGGCCAGACACAACCAGGCCGCGACGATGAAGCCGAACTGCCGCGCGTCGCTGCCGCGATCGGCTTCGACCAGCAGCAGGATAGCGGCGAGGGTCATGCCGCCCGCGACGGAATCGACCTGTCCCCAATAGGCCGAGATAAAGACGGCGGCCGGGTTAAAGGCGAAGCAGGCGGCTGCGAGCAGGGCCCACGCCGTAGTCGAGAAGCGCCGCACGAGCGCGAAGATGAGCCCCGCATCGACGAGATCCATGAGGATCGACGGTAGCTTCACCGCGATCTTGAGCGCGGTATACGACGGGTCGCTATGCGCGACGAGCGCGTAGAGCCGCCCGACGATCCATAGGATGAAGAAATAACCCGGCGGATAGTCGGCGAAGCCGGCGCTCGCGAAGAATTGCCGCAGCGGATGTTGCGAGAGCGTCAGCGCCCAGCTTTCGAACGTCGATACGTCGTTCTTGAAACCGTCGGCGCCGATGAAGAGCAGCCGCACGAACAGCGCGATGACGAGCATGCCGCCGAGCACGAGGGGCGTCGAAAGCGTCCGCGTCTGCGCGCGAGCCGCGGGAGCGGCGCCTTGCCGGGCTTCGCTACGCAACACGGCGCGAACCCTCGGCGAGGAAATCGCGAATCGAACGGTTCACGTCGATCGACGATTCGCGCGCGATCGCGTCGGCCTCGTCGAGCGCGCGGTCGTGCGCGTCGTCGGCTTCGCGCCGCGCGCCGAGCCGTTCGAGCGCCGCAACGACCTCGTTGACGCCGGCACCGTCGAGGCCGCCGCCGGCGTAGGCTCGCGCGACGATGTCGCGATCGGCCGACGGCTCCGTGCCGAGCGCCCAGACGATCGGGAAGCTCCATTTGCGGCGCGCGATGTCGGCGCCGCTCGGCTTCCCGGTCACGTCCGTCGCGCCCCACGTGCCGAGCACGTCGTCGCGAATTTGAAAGGCGAGCCCATAGGCGCGGCCGAGCCGGCCGTAGTGCCGCGCGCGTTCGGGCTCGGCTCCGGCGGCCAGCGCTCCGAGCTGACAGGACGCGGCGAACAGCGCGCCCGTTTTGCCCGCGATCATCTCGAGGTATTGCGGCATCGTCACGATCGAATGCGTTTCGAAACCGATATCGAGCCCCTGACCCTCGCACATGCGCAGATTCGCCTCGTGCAAAACGTTGAGCATCTCGACGACGCGGTTAGGCGGCACGACGGCTTCCTCGTGCAACAACGTGAGATAACTGATCGCGCAGAGGGCGTCGCCCGCGTTGATGCCGTGCGCGACGCCGTACCGTTTCCAAATCGTCGTGCGGCCGTGCCGGAGTTCGTCGCCGTCTTCGATGTCGTCGTGCACCAGCGAATAATTGTGAAGGATTTCGATCGCGACCGCGGCATCGAGCGCGCAATCAAGCGCCCCCCCTTCGGCGAGGGCGGTGCGCAGAAGCAACTGAGGACGTAGGCGCTTACCGGCTCGCGGTTTGCCCGGCTCGTCGTAACCGAAATGGTAGCGGATCATCTCGAAGATCGGAGACGAGCCGCGGTGACGTTCGAGCGTGCGTGATAGATGCGCCTCGATGACGCTAACTATCTCGACGGCTCAAAGCCTCCATGCGCTCCTCGACCTTATCGACGAGCCAGCCCGGCGTCGACGCCCCCGACATGAGGCCGGCGACGCCGACGCCCTCGAACCACTGCGGTTCGAGTTCCTCGGGCCCCTCGACATGATACGAGCGGGCGCCTTTGGTCGCGGCGAGATCCGCGAGATGCTTCGTATTGGCCGAGGTCTTGCCGCCGACGACCACCATCACCTCGACCTGCGTCGCGAGTTGCTCGGCCTCGTTCTGGCGGTTGTGCGTGTCGGTGCAGATCGTATTGACGGCTCGGACTTCGTAGTACTTCGAACTGAGTTTGCGCACGATATCGGTGAAGCCGTGACCGGACCACGTCGACTGCACGACGACGCCGACGCGGCTCGCGCGCGGCAGCGCGTCGACGTCTTCGGGAAACTGAATGCACCAGGCGCCCGGCACGTGCGACAGCGTGCCCTTGACTTCGGGATGGTTCGGATCGCCGACCACGACGATCTTGTAGCCGTCGGCGCGCAGTTTCTCGGCTTGGACGTGGATCTTAGTGACCATCGGACAGGTCGCATCCACGATCGTCAGTCCCTTTTGCTCGGCCTTCTCGAAGACTTCGACCGGCAGCCCGTGCGCCCGCACGAACAGCGTGCCGGAATCGACCTCGTCGACGGAATGGGCGTTGCGCAACCCCTTATCCTCGAACGACGCCACCATCTGCGGGTTATGAACGATGTGCCCGAGCGTCGTCACGTTGCCGCTGCCCCGCGCCGCCACGGTCTCCTCCGCCTTCTTCAACGTGATGGCGACGCCGAAACAGAAGCCCTGCGTCTTCGCCTTCTTGATGTGCACTACAGCCTCTCCCGCAACCCGTAAATCCGATTCATCAGCTCTTGCGTCCACTTCGCCAAATCATCGCGCCTCGCTTTCTGACCCGGTTCGAAGCGCAGCGGTTCTCCGAAGGTCACGGTCACCGGAGCGAGCCGGCCGGCGGCGGTCCCCGAGACGTAGGCCGGGATTACCGGCGCGCCCGAAAGCGAAGCCAGAAGCGCGACGCCCATCTGCGCCTGCTTCGTCCGCTCCGGATTGCGGCCGCCTTCGGGAAAGATGCCGAAGACCGCACCCGCCTGCAGCACCCGGGCGGCGGCTTTGATCGCGGCGACGTCGCCCCGGCTACGATCGACGGGAAAAGCGCCGAGCGCGCGGATCAGCGGCCCGAGCACGGGGATGCGAAATAGTTCGACCTTGGCCATGTAGAGGACCGGCCGCGGGCAGGCCGCTCCGAGCGTCGGCGGATCGAGGTACGAGACGTGGTTGCAAGCGATGATGAGGGGCCCCGCGGCCGGGACGAGCTCGGCGCCCACGACGCGGAACCGCCGCAGCACCCGCAAGTACGCCCACGAGCCGAATTTGCAAAGCGCGTAAACGCCGGCATTCATCAAGCCTGCGCTCCGGAGCCGGCCAACGCGGCGATCCGGTCGACGACCGCCTCGATCGTGCGGCCGGTCGAATCGATTTCGACGGAGCCCGGGGCGAGCCGCAGCGGCCCGACGGCGCGCGTCGCATCGAGCCGGTCGCGCTCCTCGAGTTCGCGCCGCAGTTCGGTGCGCTCGATCGCGATGCCGCGCGCCAGCAGTTCGGCTTGCCGGCGCGTGACCCGTTCCTCGAGCGACGCCGTGAGATAAATCTTGAGCGGCGCGTCGGGCAGCACGATCGTGCCGATGTCCCGGCCGGCCATGATGACGGGGGGCGTGCGCGGCGATCGCCCGCTGCCGTTCGACCATCGCCGCGCGAATCGCCGGGTGGGCGGCGACGGCCGAGACGGCGCGGCT
>CAXUFI010000096.1:0-8753 GCA_964250245.1 uncultured bacterium | reverse complement strand
GTTCGAACCGGGTTCCCGCGGCTGCCGGGCCATGCGCGCGTACGTCGGCCTGAGCGCCGGCGCGACCGAAGTTACAGGGCGACGGGCGCCGCCGGCTTCCGGCCGTCGACGGAAGCGCTGATGCGAGCGAGCAAATCGGTCGCGCTCGCGTGGGCGATCTTCGTTCCGGTGACCGCGTCGAAAAGCTGGCCCGCGAGCCCGAGCGGCGGTTCGTAGCGGCCGTCGAGCGTTACGAGCGAGCGCTCCGGACGCTCCTCATCCGCGTCGACGACGAGCGCGCCCTTGAAGACCGGGAACGGCCCGGCGACGGCGGGCCGCCAGGAGAAGCGATAGGCGCTGTACCGTCCGCCCAAACGATCGACGCGGCCGATCACGTCGCGCTCGAGCTTGAGGCCGATACCGAGCATCGGGACTTCGGCCGGCGCGCGCAACGTGAAGCGCAACTCGCCGTCGGGCGCATGTTCGTCGAAGAACGACTTCAAGCGCGCGATGACCTCGTGCGCGGGCCGGTCGATGGCTGTCGAAATGTTCAGATGATTCATAGTGTCTGTGGCGAGCGTAATCCACGCGTGCCGCGCGACCTAAGCGTAATGTCGCAATCGTCCGCGCTAACGGGAAAAGGATATGACTTCCGCCCGCCGCCGCTTTCAACGGCGCGTTCTTTTCTTTAGTTCAGTCATTGCTGGCGGCGGTGGTGGCCACAGAATGGCCGACACATTCGGCAAGGGCGAGCAGCGGGATGAGGCGCGCGAGCTTCATGGGTGATCTTTATTTTTAACGGAGAGGTGCGAAAGTGGCCCGTCGCAGGCCGCCACGCGTCGATGTACGTGGCGGGATGCAAGTGGACTTCGAGCGTGGCCGTCGAGCCCACAGCGGGCTGCAGCACCACGATATAATCATCGGCACGTTTCCTGCCGATATAGAGCGCGACGATCTCCCGGCCGTGAGCTGCCGTGCACAGCGTGGTAAGCCGGTTACGTACGTGGTCGAGGTTCATAGGGCTCCATGTTCAATAGAAAAAAGCCGGGGTGCGATTCCCCGGCTTTTTGCTTTTTGGGTAAGCGGTCGGTTTACGGCGATTTAGATGTGTATAAGCTATATGCTAGCGCAAGGAAGAGCACGGTGCCCACATATTCTATCCACGGAGCGTCATGGGGCGGCAAGCAGAGCAGTACCACTTGCACGACGCCACCCGCTGCCAAAACATAGGAGACAGCTTTCGGCAGCCGCGGTGGACCAAGTTGCTTACCAGTCAGCGAACGCGGCAAGAAGTTATTTTTCATCGTGCTTGCGGGTGGCCAGCTTCAATGACGCCTCCTCCGTTCGAATTGTCGGGTGGTGATGGGTCGGTCGTGAGCCAGGGAATGCTGCCCGGCAGCGAAGGATACATGACATAATTCGGGTCTCCTCCTCCGCTGCGTGCTCTAGGAACATGTGGCGGCGTCGATTCGCACAGCTCAGCTTGCGTGTTGAAGGCGTCAATTGACGCAGCAATGGCACCCGTCGGAATAAACGTTTTCATAGCGATAGCAAGCGCCGACGGTATGGTTAGCTCAAGTACGGAACCTACCGTAACCACAAACGGCGCTTCGGCAACCAGTGCACCTGCTGAACCCGCAATGGCAACTCCAGCAAGGAAAAGAAAAAAGACACTTGTCGCGCAAGCTTTCTAAGGAGCCTTTCCGTGGCTCAATTGTTAAATTATTGAGCGAACGACGGAAACATTTGGTACCAATCGCTCGCATGACCGCCCGCTTTCACGTAGGCGTGCTCGTAATCGCCAAAGAGTGAAAGCACGCGAGCTGCCGTTTGATACGTTGTTTTCTGCATGGCGTCGGTATGCTCGGGGGACGGTCATTCGCCATCGTCTTGCCCTCGCTGCACAGCTCATGAACGGCCATCGCCACGTCCTGGGGGTCGTTGGGACCGGATTCAAGGTAATCGGGCAGATCGTGCGGTTCGTCATTAGCCATATTGATCGCATCGATTCGCACGCGTCGAAAAGCGAATACGCGTCCGTGAGCTGGAAGTTTTGCGCTTGTTCTCCAGCTTTGCTCGCCGTGTCGACGAGGTCTTTAATTTTTTAGACGGGCGTAAGATCGTCCACGATGCGCTGGCGCTGGTCATGCTGATCGCGCGGTGCCGGTGGTGCGGTCGGCGCAGGCGGCGCTTCGCTCGAACTGTCTGAGGCAGCCTGCTGCGGCGAAGCTTGGTTCCCTGACGACGTATTGTAGCCGGAGCATTTACCGAAGCGAACCGCTCCTTAAACGACGGGGACCGCGCTGCCGCTCGCCGGCAACGTGCGCAGCGGCGCACGCAGCGCCGAGCTCGCTTGGGTCGGCGACCCGACTAATTGCTAAGTGAGGCCAAGCGACTCACACCAAGCGGCCAATACGCTTATCGCATCGAGCGGCCAAAATGATTCCCAAAGATAGCAGCTCGTATTCGAATGAAAGGCGCATCGCGATGACGCGACTTTTCCTTGTGCGCGTAACGTCCACACTGCTCGCGGCCACGCTTCTATCGGCGCTCACGCGCGGCGCGGCCGCTGCCGACGGCACCGTTCGAGTCGGCGTACTGCAATCGTTGACGGGCACGATGGCCATTAGCGAAGTGACCGTTAAAGATTCGACGTTGCTCGCGATCGATCAGATCAATGCGGCGGGCGGCGTCCTCGGTAAGAAGATCGACGTCGTCACCGAGGACGGCGCTTCGGATCCCGCGATGTTCGCGCAGAAGGCGCAGAAGCTCATTCAAGAAGACCACGTCGTTACCGTCTTCGGCGGCTGGACGTCGGCGAGCCGCAAAGCGATGCTGCCCGTTTTCGAGCGCTTTCACTCGCTCTTATGGTATCCCGTGCAATTCGAAGGCAACGAGTGTTCGCCCGATATCATGTATTCCGGAGCGCAGCCGAATCAGCAGATTCTGCCGGCGCTGCAATGGGCGGAGCAAAAAGGCTACAAGAAAATATTTTTGCTCGGCTCCGATTACGTCTTTCCGCGCACGGCGAATCTGATCCTCAAGAAACACATCGCGCACGATAGCGCGACGCTCGCGGGCGAAGAATACGTTCCGCTGGGGGGCACGGATTTCAGCGCGGTCATCAATAAGGTAAAGCTCGCACAGCCGCAAGTCGTCTTCAGCACCCTCAACGGCGACAGCAACGTCTCGTTCTTCAAACAAATGGCGGCGGCCGGATTGCCGTCGAGTAAGCTTCCCGTCATGTCGTTCAGCATCGCGGAACAGGAAGCCAAGGCGATCGGACCGTCGCTGCTCGAGGGCAGCTACGCGGCCTGGAACTATTTCCAAAGTCTGCCCGATCCGGCGAATAAGAAATTCGTCTCCGCCTTTCAAGCGAAGTTTCCCGGCGCTCCCGTCGACGATCCGATGGCGCACGGCTATCTCGACGTATACGCGTGGGCCGCGGCCGTGAAGAAAGCCGGCACGTTCGACGTGGACAAAGTGCGCAAAGCCGCAGCGGCACTCGCCTGGACGGACGTCGGTCTCGGTGAGACCAAATTCGCCTCGAATCAGAGCTTGACCCAGACGGCGTACGTCGGGCAATTGCGTCCCGACGGACAATTCAAGATCCTCTGGCAGTCCGCCAGGCCGCTCGCGCCGCAGCCGTACGACGCGCTGTCGTTCCCCGGTAAATCGTGCGTGCTGTAGCGGGTCGCGGCGCCGCGCCGCAGCGACGCCCGGCATGAGCCAAACGACGCTTTTCGCGAGTCAACTCTTCAACGGCATCAGCGTCGCCTCGATTCTCATTCTGGCGGCGCTCGGTTTGGCGCTGAGTTTCGGACTCATGCGCGTCATCAATATGGCGCACGGCGAAATGGTGATGATGGGCGGCTACCTCGCCTACCTTTCCATCGCGACGTTCGGGAAAGGCGCGGGCTTCTTCATCGGCCTCGGCGTCGCTTTTTGCGGCACGGCGCTCTTCGGCGCGCTGCTCGAGGTAACGCTGATCCGGCGGCTCTACGGGCGCCCGCTCGATACGCTGCTCGCGACCTGGGGCGTCAGCCTGCTGTTGCAGCAAGGGGCCCGGTCACTCTTCGGTCCGACCGGAGTCGAGGTAACGGCGCCGGCCTGGCTCGCGGGCTCGCTATCGCTCGGCGGCAACGCGCTGACCGGACTCTCCTTTCCCGCCGTGCGCGTGTTCGTCATCGTGCTCGCGCTTCTCGTGCTCGCGGCGGTCGGGCTGATTCTGGGCCGGACGCGGCTCGGACTGCTCGTACGCGGCGTCCATCAGAACCGCGCCATGTCCGAAGCGCTCGGCGTGAACACGCGGCTCGTCGATCTCGCCGTCTTTTCCTTAGGCACCGGTATTGCCGGGATCGCGGGGGCCGCGCTCGCGCTCATCGCGCCGGTAACGCCGACCGTCGGCCAGAGCTATATCGTCTACGCCTTTCTCGTCGTGATCGTCGGCGGGCTCGGCAGTGTCGTCGGCACCGCCTGCGCGGCCCTATTCATCGGTTTGATCTCGGCCGCGGCGCAGATCTTCACGAGCGTCAGCTTCGCCGACGTGCTCCTGCTGCTCTTCGTTATCGCCTTCATTCAGTTCCGGCCGCGCGGCATCGTCGCGCCGCGTTCGCGCGCGCTCGAGGAAGCCTAAGGTGTGGCGGCGCGAAGCCGGTTACGCGATTCTTCTGCTCCTGCTCGCGTGTGCGCCGCTCTACGTCGGGCCCTACGAACTCTCGCTCCTGGGCCGTTTCCTCGCCTTCTCGATCCTCGCCCTCGGCATCTCGCTGATCTGGGGCGTCGGCGGGATCCTGAGTTTGGGCCAAGGGTTGTTCTTCGCACTCGGCGGTTACGCGATCGCGCTGCATCTCAAGCTCGTCGGCGTTCCGGCCGGCGGGCTGCCCGACTTCATGCAGTGGAGCGGACTGGAACGTCTGCCGTTCTGGTGGGAGCCCTTTCGCAATCCGGCGGTGGCGCTCGCCGCCGTCCTCGTCGTGCCGGGGCTCGTCGCGGGTGCGCTCGCGTTCTTCGTCTTCCGGCGGCGCGTGGGCGGCGCATACTTCGCCATCATCACCCAAGCGCTCGCGCTCGCGGCGACGACGTTCATCATCAGCCAGCAACCGTATACCGGGGGCTTCAACGGCCTAACGAGTTTTACGACCATCTTCGGTTACGATCTAACGGCGCCGCACACCCAACTCGCGCTCTATTGGACGTCGCTCGGCGCGCTCGCCCTCGCCTTTGCCGCGATGCGTTTTCTCCTCGCATCGCAATTCGGTAAGGTTCTCCTGGCCATTCGCGACGGCGAAAACCGCGTGCGCTTTCTCGGTTACGATCCGCTGCCGTTCAAGGTAATCGCGTTCGCCGTCGCGGGCGTGCTCGCGGGGATCGCGGGCGCGCTCGTTACGCTCGACCTCGGCGTAATTTCACCCGCGATGTTCGGCGTGGTGCCGTCGATCGAAATGGTCGTTTGGGTCGCGGTCGGCGGACGCGGCACGCTCTTGGGCGCGCTGCTGGGAACGCTGCTCGTGAATTTCGGCAAGGATTGGGTCAGCAGCGCCTTCCCCGAATACTGGCTCTTCGTGATGGGCCTGCTCTTCATCGTGGTCGTCACCGTCGCGCCGCAAGGCATCATGGGTTTCGTGCGCCGCAACGGCGGGCTGACGCTGCCCGGTCGCGCGCGGACCCGTGCCGCCGAATGACGGTTTCGCCCGCGCCGCTGCTCTCGGTCGAGCACGTCACCGTCTCGTACGACGGGTTCAAAGCGCTCGACGATTTAAGCCTAACCGTCGCCGGGGGCGCGGTGTCGGTGCTCGTGGGCCCCAACGGCGCGGGAAAATCGACGTTGCTCGATACCGTCATCGGTCGCGTCCGCGCGACGAGCGGCCGCATCGTTTTCAAAGGCGAAGACGTCGGCCGATTACCGGAATACCAAATCGTGCGGCGCGGCATCTGCCGCAAGTTTCAGACGCCGGGCGTACTCGAAGCGCTCACGGTGGAAGAGAATCTCGTCGTCGCCGCGACGCGGCAGCGCTCGTCGTGGCACGTGCTGACGACGGCGCGGCCGGCTGCCGAACGCGCGCGCGTCGCCGAGGTTCTCGACATCACGCGCCTGGGGGCGAAACGCGCGATGCTCGCCGCCAACCTCGCGCACGGCGAGAAACAGTGGCTCGAGATCGGCATGGTCGTCGCCTCCGATGCGGAACTGCTGCTGCTCGACGAACCGGCGGCCGGCATGACGCACGGCGAAGCGCAAGCCACCGCGGAGTTAATCCGCTCGCTCTGCGGCCGTCACGCCTTCATCGTCATCGATCACGATATGGATTTCGTCGAACGGCTGGCGTCGCCCGTGAGCGTGCTGCATCAGGGCCGGCTGCTGGCTCAAGGCAGCGTCGCGGAGATCCGCCGCGATCCCAAGGTCGAAGCCGTGTATCTCGGCCGGTCCGTCGAAGCCCATGCTGCTCGCGCTTAACGGCGTCGGCGCCGCCTACGGTCTGAGCACCGTTCTCCACGGGATCCAATTAACGATCGAACCCGGCGAAGCGGTCGCGCTACTCGGCCGCAACGGCGTCGGCAAGACGACGCTGCTGCGCACGATCGCGGGCCTGCACCGCGCGAGCGCCGGCTCGATCCGGTTCGCAGATGACGAGATCGGCTCGCTCGCCGCGTACCGTCGCGCGCGGCTCGGCATCGGTTACGTGCCGCAGGGCCGCGCGATCTTTCCGCTGCTGACGGTCGAGGAGAATTTAGCGGTCGGAACGTCGTCGCTCGGAAAGCGGGCGGCGGGTTCGAGCGCCGCACGACTCGCGCCGCTCTACGATTTATTTCCGGCGCTCGCGCGCTTGCGCGCACGAAAAGGCGGCGTGCTCAGCGGTGGCGAGCAACAGCAATTAGCCCTCGCCCGCGCGCTGATCGGCAAACCGCGATTGCTGCTCCTGGACGAACCGACCGAAGGGATCGCGCCCTCGATCGTCGCCGAGATCGGGCGGGCCCTCGGCGCGATTCGCCGCGAGCTCGGCGTCGCCGTCCTACTCGTCGAACAGCATCTCGACTTCGCCTGGTCGATCGCCGAGCGCTATTACGTTATGCAGCGCGGCACGGTCGTTCGCAGCGGCGTGACGGCGACCGACGCACCGGTCGAGATCGTACCGCTGCTGAGCGTCTAGCGTCGAAAGACGAGTTCGTACGAGCCGCGTTGCAGGACCGCTTCGCGCCGCGCGGCGACGATGCGGCCGCGGCGCGCGTCGATCTGTTCGAGGCCGAAACCCTCGTTCGCGCGAGCGTCGAGGAAGGCGGCCGCATCCTCGCCCGCGCGCGTAAAGAAGATAGGCCAGAACTCGACGATCGCCGTGAGCTTGGGGCTGCGTGCGAGGGTCTCCCGGGCGCCCCGGAACACGTTCGCCTCGCCGCCTTCGGCATCGACCTTCAGCAGGCCGACATCGGCGGCGCCGTAATCGTCGAGCCGCCGCACCGCGACGTCGAACGGCGTTATCTCCGCGCTCGCGTCGCCGAGCTGATTGAGGCCGGGGACGAGCGAACCGTTGCCGCGGTGTTTCGCGGCCGCGTAGAAGGTCGCGCTGCCGGCCGTCGCGCCGAGCGCCGCTTCCTCGACCTGGACGCGGTCGCCGTAGCCGTTGAGCTCGACGTTGTCGCGCAGCAGCTCCGCGATCTGCGGGTCCGGCTCGAAGGCGTACACCCGGCCCCGCGGACCGACCGCGCGGGCGGCGAGCAGCGTATACCAGCCGACGTTCGCGCCGACGTCGACGACCGTCATCCCCGGCCGCAGCGCCCGTAAAAAGACGCGCGTGACCGCCCGCTCCCACGCGCCTTCGAGCATGAGCCACGCGCCGAGCGACAGGTCGTGCGCGGGCACGTACATCGCCTGGCCGTGCCGCGTGCGCAGCAGCACGCGGTTACGGCCGAGATAGAGCGGCCGGAAGCGACCCAAGCCCGCTACCGGCTCTGCAGCGGAGACCAGTGCGGCGCGCGCGCGGAGATGCGTTCGATGATCCGGCTCGTGGTCAGATCGCCGACGAGCGGCAGCAGCTCGACGCGCGTCCCCACGCGCTGCGCCGCAGCGGCTTCGGGGAGATCCTCGAACCGGCGATCGTCGCCGCGCGCGTAGACGTCGGGCACGATGCGTTCGATGAGCCCGGCGGCCGAGGACCCGTCGAAGACGACGACCTCGTCGACGCAGTCGAGCGCCTCGAGCGCGGCGCGGCGTTGCTCCTCATCGGCGATCGGACGATGCGGCCCTTTGATCGAACGCGCGCTGCGATCGCTGTTGAGCGCGACGACGAGCACGTCGCCGAGCGCGCGCGCGCGGCGCAGCAGACCCAAATGCCCGGCGTGCAGCAGATCGAAGACGCCGTTCGTAAGCACGATGCGCGCCCCGGCTTCGCGCCGCGTGCGTATCCGCTCGATGATGCCGTCGACTTCCTCGCTGCCGGACCCGCCGTCGCCCGTGCCGAGCAGGTCGAGCCGTTCACGCAACTGCGCGAGCGGCACGGTCGCGGTGTAGGGCTTGGCGACGGAGATGGCGGCGGCTTCGAGACCGATCGAGGCGGCGAGCCCGAAATCCGCCCCGCCGGCGAGCCCGAGCGTGAGCGCCGCGACGAACGAGTCGCCCGCGCCGCAGCTGTTGTCGACCGTAACGCGGCGGCCTTCGAGGCGCCGGACCGTCCCGTCGCGCAGGAGCAGCACGCCGTCGCCGCCGAGCGTGAGCGCGACGCTGCGCGCTCGCAGGCCGCGCGCGACGTCGTACGCGAGCGCCTCGAGGGCGGCGCCGTCGG
>CAXUFI010000095.1:7155-8759 GCA_964250245.1 uncultured bacterium | reverse complement strand
TCCCGAGGGCCGCCCGGGCCGCGCAGGTCCCGGTTTAACGCACGATGCCGGAGGGTCGCGCTGATATGTCTTCACACGCCACGAGCGCGGATCTCTTTCGGCTCGACGGCGAGGTCGCGTTCGTCACGGGCGCCGGAAGCGGGATCGGCCAACGGCTGGCACTCGGTCTCGCGGAAGCGGGCGCGGCGGTCGCGTGCTTCGATCTGCCGTCGTCCGCCGGCGTGGCGGACACGGTGCGCCCCGTTGCTGCGGCGGGCGCCGCGCCATCGCGACCGCGGGCGACGTTACGAAGGCGGCGGAGCTGGCCGCCGCCGTCGAGGCGACCGAACGCGATCTCGGAGCCGTGACGCTCGCGCTCAATTGCGCGGGGATCGCCAACGCCGCTCCCGCGCAGGAGATGTCGCTGGAGCAGTGGCAGCACGTCATCGACGTCAACCTTACCGGCGTTTTTCTCTCATGCCAAGCCGAAGCACGCGTGATGTTACCGCGCAGACGCGGCGCGATCGTGAACATCGCTTCGATGTCGGGCTCGATCGTCAATCGCGGCCTCTTGCAAGCGCATTACAATGCTTCGAAGGCGGGCGTCGTTCACCTCAGCAAGAGTCTCGCGATGGAGTGGTGTGGCGACGGCCTGCGCGTGAACGCCATCAGCCCGGGTTACACGGCGACGCCGATGAACACGCGTCCCGAGGTCGCGCAAGCGCGTAAGCAATTCGAAGCCGACACACCGCTCGGACGCATGGCGAGCGTCGATGAACTCGTCGGGCCGGCCATTTTCTTATTGAGCGCGGCGGCGTCGTTCTGCACGGGAATCGACCTGGTCGTCGACGGCGGGTTCGTCTGCTGGTGAGACGGTTGCGCGGCGAACGGCGCGACGAGCTACGGTCCGCATCCACGAGTTCCGCTTAACCGCGCCTCGCGCGCAGGTACCGGCTCGACGCGATCCAGATGGTAGAGCGACAGTCACCGGCTCAGAATACCACCGCGACGACGGCGCCGGCCGGCATCGGCGCCGTCCACCGAAAAGGAGGCCGGTGTTCGCAGGATAGCGCCGGCGGGCTGGTCGGCGTTACGATGGAGGCTCACGGTTCGGAAAGGATTGGCGTGGCGAGAGATCCCGGCGCGGCCGTTGGCCGGCTTACCGAGCCGTCTCGAGCGGTTCCGCCGCTCGCCGAGGCCGAACTCGAGGCCGCCGTCGCGATCATCGACGCGCGCTTCGCCGGGATACCGCATGCGTCGCTGCGGCGGTCGGTCGCGCTACTCTATGAAGCGCTCAGCGGGCTCTTCGGCACGCGCGAGAACGGCTACTATCCCGACCCGCAGGGGTTCCGCTTACCGCTCGACACGATCGCGCGGGAGACCGTCAGCCTCGCCCGGCGCCGCGGCAGCGCCGTGCGCGCGATCGACGCTTTGGAAGTGCGCGCGATCCTCGACGCGCTCGTCGCGGTCCGCATGTTGACGGTCATCGAGACGGGCGATCCGGCCTCGCGCGAGCCCGGCGAGCGCGCGCAACTTTTGGCGTTCGCTACACCCGTTTAAAAATGACCGTCGCGAGCGGCGGCAGCGTCATATTGAGGGAGTACGGTTTACCGTCGAGCCCGTAA
>CAXUFI010000095.1:0-7145 GCA_964250245.1 uncultured bacterium | reverse complement strand
GTGTCTTGTTTTCGGGCGGCCCCTTTTTTGTGGGGGTTCCCGCCGGGGGGGCGCCCCGCCGCTGCCGCCGTAGCGCTCGTCGTCGGTGTTGATCGCCACGCCGTACGCGCCGGCATCCGGCACGCCGAAGCGATAGTTGTAACGGACGATGGGCGTGAAATTGGTGATCGCGACGACGTAGTCGTTCGGATCGCGGCTGCGACGGACGAACGCGATGACGGCATTCTCCTTATCGGAGCGGATGAATTCGACGCCACCCTCTTCCGAATCGAGCTCGTATAACGGGCGGAGGCCGCGATACGTCCAGTTGAGATCGGAGATGAGCGCCGAAATTCCGGCGTGGCGCGGGTAGTCGAGCAAGTGCCAGTCGAGGCTGCGGTCGTGGTTCCATTCGCGCTCCTGCGCGAACTCGCCGCCCATGAAAATCAACTTCTTACCCGGATGCGCGAACATAAAGCCGAAATACGCGCGCAGGTTCGCGAAGCGCTGCCAATCGTCACCCGGCATCTTGCCGATCAGCGACCCTTTGCCGTAGACGATCTCGTCATGCGATAGCGGCAGGACGAAGTTCTCGGTCGCCGCGTACATGAAGCTGAACGTCATTTGGTCTTGTGCGAAACCACGATAGATGGGATCGGTCGCGATGTAACGGAGCGAATCGTGCATCCAGCCCATGTTCCACTTGTAACCGAACCCGAGGCCGCCCAAGTAGACGGGCGACGAGACCTTCGGCCACGCCGAGGATTCCTCGGCCATCGTGACCGCGCCGACGTGCTCGCCGTAGAGCGCTTCGTTCGTACGCTTGAGGAACTCGATGGCGCCGAGATTCTCCCGGCCGCCGAAGCGATTGGGGATCCACTCGTCCGCTTTACGGCTGAAGTCCAAATAGAGCATCGACGCGACGGCATCGACGCGCAACCCGTCGATATGATAGCGGTCGATCCAAAACAGCGCGTTGGAGATTAAGTAGTTAACGACTTCGTTGCGCTCGAAATTGAAGATCAGCGTGTTCCAATCGGGCTGAAATCCTTGCCGCGGATCCTCGTGCTCGTACAGATGCGTGCCGTCGAAGGTACCGAGCCCGTGCGCATCGGTCGGGAAATGTCCGGGCACCCAATCGAGCAGGACGCCGAGCCCCGCACCGTGTGCGCGGTCGACGAATTCGGCGAACTCGGCGGGCGTTCCGAAGCGGCTGGTCGGCGAATACATGCCGATCGTCTGGTAGCCCCACGAACCGTCGAAAGGGTGCTCGGCGATCGGCAACAGTTCGATGTGCGTGAAGCCTAGGCTCGCGACGTAGGGGACGAGCTGGTCCGCGAGCTCGCGATAGGTTAAGTAGCGGTTCCCGTCGGCGCGCTTCCACGATCCGAGATGGACTTCGTAAATCGAGATCGGCGCGTCGCGCGTCTGCGCGGCGGCCCGCCCGGAGAGCCACCGCGCATCGCTCCAGCGCTCGCTGCCGGCGCGGGCGACGAGCGAGGCCGTTGCGGGCGACCGTTCGGAAGCGAAGGCGAAGGGGTCGGCCTTGAGGGGCAGGACGTGCCCCTGCGCGGACCGGATCTCGTACTTGTACGCCGCACCCTCGCTCGCATCGGGTAAGAAGATCTCCCAGACGCCGGAGGCGCCGCGCAAACGCATCGCATTGCGCCGGCCGTCCCAATCGTTAAACTCACCGACCACCGAGACGCGCGCGGCATTGGGCGCCCAAACCGCAAACGCGACGCCGTCGACGCCGTCCATGCTCGTGCGATGCGCCCCGAGCTTGTCATAAAGCCGCAGGTGCCGTCCTTCGGAGATGAGGTAGACGTCGAGATCGCCGAGCACGGGCCCGAAGCGATACGGATCTTCGATCTCCGCTACGTGTTCGCCGATCGCTACGCGCAGCCGGTACGCGAACGGCTCCGTGCGGCCGCGCACCGGACCGCTGAAGAACCCGTCGTCCGCGACGCGCGCGAGCGAAGCGACCCGGGCGCCGGAAGACGCGTCGATGACCTCGACGCGGCCGGCTTGCGGCAGAAACGTGCGAATTTCGAGCGTCCCATCGGCGCCGCGATGGGGGCCGAGGACGGCGAACGGGTCGCCGTGCGCGGCGTGCTCGATCGCGCGGACGTCTTCAGCTCGCAGCATGCGCGGCTTCTCTCTTGGCATCGAGAATCGCGCGAATGCCTTCGAGCGGGATGCGGACCCACGACGGCCGGTTGGCGAGCTCGTACGATAGCTCGTAGAACGCTTTCTCGAGCATGAAGAGTTGTAAGAGCCGTTCGGCAAGCGCGGGATCGGAGGGATACGACGCGGTGCCGGCGATCGTTTCGCGATAACCGCCGAGGAACGATTCGACCGTGCGGCGTTCCCAATCGAGCGCGAGCGGTTCGAGGAACCGCGTATCCTCCGCGCGATCGGCGTTGACGCCGCGCATACCGGCGACCGTGGCATAATTGAGCGAGCGCAGCATGCCGGCGACGTCGAGCAGCGGCGAGGCTTTACGGCGCCGCTCTGCGAGCGGCCGGCCGGGTTCGCCTTCGAAATCGACGATCATGTAATCGTCGGCGACGGTCAGCACTTGGCCGAGATGAAAGTCGCCGTGGAAGCGCGTCTTGAGGAGGTGCGCCTGCTCGATCCCGTCGCCGATCTCCAGATCGGCGAGCAGTTCCGCGCGCCGGTCCGGCAGCGAGCGCGCGAACGATTGCAGATCCGCGGGGATGCGCTCGAACTCGCGCTCGAGCGTCGTCAACGCTTTCTCGGCACTCTCGCGCGCGCGCAGCGTCCAGGCCGCCACGTCGGCGCTCGTGACGAGTTCGGGTTCGAACGCGGGATCGCCGATCGGCGTCGCGAACGCGCGGTGCATCTCGGCGGTCCGGACGCCTAAGCGCCGCATCCGGCGCAGATAGATTTCGTGATGGTCGAGATCGTCCGCGCCGTCGCGATTGCCGTTTTGTGCCGCGGGCGTCGCCGGAGCGGGGGCGTCGGCCGACTGCAGCGCGCGCCGGTCTTCGAAGAAGCGCTCTAAATACGACAGCGTCGTCGCCCAGCCGTCGCCCTGGCTCTCCACGAACGCCTGCACGATGACGAGCGACGTCGATTCGCCCTGCGCATCGCGGTGCTCGAGATAACCGCAGAGCGGCGGCGTGTTGCGGTAGCCGACCGTGTCGAGAAAGCGCGCCATTTCGAGCTCCGGCTGGGGCCCCGGATGGACCTTGCGGTACCCCTTGACGACGACTTTCTCGGCGACGACGACCGAGGTATTGCTCTGTTCGACGTCCATGCGCCGCACTTTGGGCTTCGTCCCGAAGTCGATGCCGCGCATCGCTTCGCCGAGCACGCCGACGAACGTGCCGCCGCGCGTCGTCGAGAGCCGTTGCTCTTGGCGCACGACGTCGAGCATCGCGAGTACCGTTCGATCCACGGCGAACCCGTCGTACAGCAGCCCGCTCGTCGCGCCGCGGCGCGTGCGGGCCATCGTCGCCCGCGCGAGCGTGGCCGGCCGGTCGGCCGACTCTTCCTCGATCGCGAGCGGCAGAAAATAGCGGCTGCCGGCTTCGACGATCGTTAACGACGAAACCCTGGCTTCGTCGCCGATGAGGACCGTATCGACGACGGGCACGGCGGCGAGCGCGCTGCCGCGGTCCGAGAACCAGCGCTGCTTCGGCAGAAACGCCGGCAGAACGTCGCGTTCGAATTGCAGGAGCGATTTCGCGCCGAGCGCCGTGCCCGAGCCCTCGCGCGGCAAGACCAGGGTGAGCAATTCGGGCAGACCTCCGGGCGTGTCGGCTTCCCACCCGGGCGCCTTGGCGGATTCGGAGAGGAGGAACCAGTAGAAACCGTGGCCCGGCAACGTTAGGACGTAGCGCTCGGAGCCGATCGTTTGAAACGAACTCCAGCCCATCATCTCGACGGGGACGCGGCCTTTATAAGCGGCTAAGTCGAGGCCGACCTGCTGCGCGGACCGGGCGAGGTTCGCGACGCAGAGCACCAGCTCGTCGCCGTATTCGCGCACGAACGCGATCACTTTGCGATTGGCCGGTTGCAGAAAATTAAGCGTGCCGCGTCCGAATACCTTATAGGCTTGCCGGACCGAGATCAGCTTGCGCAGCCAATTGATCATCGACGACGGACTGCGCGATTGCGATTCGACGTTCACCGTCTGATAACCGTAGACGGGGTCCTGAATCGGCGGCAAGAAAAGACGCGCCGGATCGGAACGCGAGAAACCGCCGTTGCGATCGATCGACCACTGCATCGGCGTGCGCACGCCGTCGCGATCGTTGAGATAGACGTTATCGCCCATCCCGATCTCATCGCCGTAATACATGATCGGCGTGCCGGGCATCGACAGCAGGAGCCCGGTGAGTAATTCGATGCGCCGCCGATCGTTCTCCATCAGCGGCGCGAGCCGGCGCCGGATCCCGACGTTGATCTTCGCACGCGGTTCCGTCGCGTAGATGCGGTACATGTTGTCCCGCTCGCGTTCGGTCACCATCTCGAGCGTCATCTCGTCATGGTTGCGCAGAAAGATCGCCCATTGACACGATTCGGGGATATCCGGCGTCTGGCGCATGATGTCGATGATCGGATAGCGATCCTCTTCGGCGATCGCCATGAACATTCGCGGCATCAGCGGGAAATGAAACGCCATCTGACATTCGTCGCCGTCGCCGAAGTATTGGCGCACGTCTTCGGGCCATTGATTCGCCTCGGCTAAGAAGACCTTGCCTTCGTACTCCGCGTCCAAGACCGCCCGCATGATCTTGAGCACGCCGTGCGTCTCCGGCAGGTTCTCGCACGTCGTGCCTTCGCGTTCGCAAAGGTACGGCACCGCATCGAGACGCATGCCGTCGACGCCCATGTCGAGCCAAAAGCGCATGATGTTGAGGACCGCCTCGATAACGCGCGGATTGGCATAGTTGAGATCGGGCTGGTGCGAGAAGAAGCGGTGCCAATAGTACTGGCCCGCCACCGCATCCCACGCCCAGTTCGAGGTCTCCGTATCGGTAAAGATGATGCGCGTTTCGGAATACTTCTTATCCGTATCGCTCCAGACGTAGAAGTCGCGCCAGACCGATCCCCGCCGCGCTCGCCGCGCTCGCTCGAACCAAGGATGCTGGTCCGAGGTGTGGTTGACGACGAGTTCGATGATGACGCGCAACCCCCGGTCGTGCGCGGCTTTAACGAAGGCGCGGAAATCCGGTACCGTGCCGAACGCCGGATTGACGCTGCGGTAATCGGCGATGTCGTACCCGTCGTCGCGCATCGGCGACGGAAAGAACGGCAACAGCCAGACGCACGTCGCGCCGAGATTCTTGATGTAATCGAGTTTGTCGGTAAGCCCGCGGAAATCGCCGATGCCGTCGTCGTTCGCGTCGAAGAACGCTTTGACGTGTAGCTGGTAGATGACCGCGTCCTTAAACCAGAGCTCGTCCGTATCGAGCACGGCCGTTACGCCTCCGCCGGCGCGACCGGAAGCGTGAGGCGAAAGATGGCGGCCGGATTGCGTTCGGGATCGAGCCGGACGCCGTGTGGCGAACCGCGCCACGTTTCGCGGGCCCCGCCGCTTAGAAGCTCTTCCACCTCGAACGCTTCGTCATCGGCGAGTCCGAGTTCGCCCGTCGGAAACCAGAGCGTCGCTTGACGGGCGACCAGCGGATCGAGATTCACCGCGATCAAGAGGATATTCGAACCCCGGCGTTTGCCATAGAACAGAATCGCATCGTCATCCACCCGATAGAAGCGAACGTTTCGCCAATCCTGCAGTGCGACGTTCTCGCGGCGAATGCGGTTGATACGCGCGATGTCCTCCTTGATGTTGCCCGGGGCATCGTAGTCACGAACGCGTATCTCGTACTTCTCCGAATCGAGATATTCTTCACGTCCCGGCAGCGCCGCATTCTCGCAGAGTTCGTAGCCGCTGTAGATGCCGTAAATGCTCGACAGCGTGGCGGCCAACACGAGCCTGATCCGAAATGCCGGCCGGCCGCCGGCTTGCAGGAAGGGCGGTAAGATATCGGGCGTGTTCGCGAAGAAGTTGGGCCGGTAGAACTCCGCCATCTCGGTCTGCGCGAGCTCCGTCGCGTACGCGGTGAGCTCGCTCTTCGTATTGCGCCAGGTAAAGTACGTGTACGATTGTGAGAAGCCGCCTTTGGCGAGCTCGTTCATCACCTTGGGGCGGGTGAAGGCCTCGGCGAGAAAGAGCGTCTCGGGGTGTCGCGCCGCAACGTCCGCGATCATCCAGGCCCAGAACGCGAACGGCTTGGTGTGCGGATTGTCGACCCGGAACGTCTTCACGCCGTGACCGATCCAGAAATCGACCACGTCGCGCAGCTCGCTCCAGAGCGCCGCCGCGTGCGGCCCGAACCAGTTGAAATTAACGATATCCTGATATTTTTTCGGCGGATTTTCCGCGTATTTGATCGAGCCGTCGGGGCGGATCGTGAACCACTCCGGATGCTCCCGCACGTAGGGGTGGTCGGGCGAACATTGCAACGCGTAATCGAGCGCGACTTCGAGGTTGTTCGCGGCGGCGGCAGCGACGAAGGCATCGAAATCGGCGAGCGTTCCGAGCGCGGGTTCGACCGCTTTGTGGCCGCCGTGTTCGTTACCGATCGCCCACGGGCTGCCCGGGTCGTCGGGGCCGACGTCGAGCGTGTTATTCTTCCCTTTGCGAAAGGCCCGGCCGATCGGATGGATCGGCGGCAGGTAGACCACGTCGAAGCCGAGCGCGCGCAATTCGGGGAGCCGCCGGGCGGCGTCGGCGAACGTGCCGTGCACGCCGGGGACGCTACCTTGCGACCGCGGAAAGAGTTCGTACCAGGCGGCGAACTGCGCGGCTCGCCGGTCGACGACGATCTGCAACGCCGGCGCGTAGCGGGTCGCGCGCGACCGGTCGGGAGCGCGCGCGAGCAGCTCGACGGTCTCGGCGCCGAGCAAGAGCGCGGCGCGCGCGCCGGCATCGGGGGCGCCGTCGTAGGCGGCCAGCAGCGCCCCCAGCCGCGCGGCGACGCTTCCGTCGCTCCGCGCCAGAGCGTCGGCCACGAGTTCCCGGCCCTCGCGCAGTTCGAGCGCGATCGCTTGACCGGCCTCGACCTTCCGTTCGGTATCGTGCTGCCAGGTGCCGTAGGCATCGGGCCACGCTTCGAGCGTGTACTCGTAGC
>CAXUFI010000094.1:4693-8791 GCA_964250245.1 uncultured bacterium | reverse complement strand
CGGTACGCGCGCTCAGCGCGATCGCGCCCGGCGGCAACGGCGCCGCACCCGGCAGCCGCGCGTCGACCTTATTGAACGCCAGAATTACGGGCTTGTCCCCGAGTTCGAGTTCGTGCAAGATCTGCTCGACGCTCGCGCGCTGGCGCGGCCAGTCCGGGTTCGAAGCATCGATCACGTGCACGAGCACGTCGGCGCCGGAGAGCTCTTCGAGCGTCGCGCGAAACGCGTTCACGAGCTCCTTCGGCAACTCCGTAATGAACCCGACCGTATCGGCGAGCCGCACGAAGCGTTCGGGCGCGAGATAGACGCGCCGCAGCGTCGGATCGAGCGTCGCGAACGGCTGATCGGCGACGAACGCGCCGTCGCTCCCCGCCGCGTGCGAGAGCCGGTTCAGCAACGACGACTTCCCGACGTTCGTGTATCCGACGAGCGCGACGAGCGGCACCGTACCTTCGGGCGTGCGGCGCGTCTTGCGCGACCGGCGCACGTCGTCGAGCTGGTCGCGCAGCAGCGACACGCGCGCTTGAATGCGCCGCCGGTCGACTTCGAGCTTCGTTTCGCCGGGACCGCGCGTCCCCACCCCGCCGCCGAGTCGCGAGAGCGCTTCACCCGACCCGATGAGATTGGCTTGCCGGAAGCGGAGCTGTGCGAGTTCGACTTGCAATTGCCCTTCGCGGCTGCGCGCCCGCTGCGCGAAAATATCGAGAATTACCATCGTCCGGTCGACGATCGGCAGGGGCACGATCTTCTCGAGATTCGTCCGCTGCCGCGGCCGCAAATCGTTGAACACGAAGACCTTCGTCGCGCCGAGATGCTCCGCCAGCGCCGCGATCTCACGCGCCTTACCGCTGCCGACGAGCGTCGCCGGATCGACGTGATCCAACCGCTGCACGAGCCGGCCCGCGAGCTCCGCCCCCGCGGCGACGATCAACGCTTCGTATTCGGCGAGTTCGGGTTCGAGCGGACGTTTGGGATCGTGCGTGTCGACGGCGACCACCAGCGCCCGTTCCGCCGGCGGCGCGGACGAGACGCTACCGCGCGGCATGCGCACGAACGGACCGGGGTTGCATTCCCCGGGCGTTCGTGACGCAAGGCGGCGATGACCTACGCGACCTACTGCAGCTTGAGGATCATCTCCACGCTGAGCGAGCTCTGATGCGGGCGCCCGAGCGGAGTTGCGCCGGGTCCGGCGGTGAGGTAACCGGAGTCGATGAAATTATTACCGTCGGACGTATCGAACCGGTACTCGCCGCGAAAGACGTACTTTCCGGGAGAATAGCTGAGCGTCGCGGTGTTCGATTGCAACCGCTGCGGGATGCCGGTGCGGAAACCCTGTACGTCGTGGAACGTCTCTTTCCGCAACGACAACCCGTAGAGCGGCGTGAACTGATAATTTAGGTAGCCGGCGATCCCGTTCCAATGCGATGTCGCGACCGCGCCGGTAGCGTCGGCGAGTTGCGTACCGTTATCGTAATTAGCGATTAGGGTTAGCGCGCCCGTCGGATGCACCGTCAGCACGCCGTCGTACAGCATGCGATTGGTATAGATGGGCGGCACTTGCGGCGTAAAGGTCGGCAGGCCGACGTTCGCCGCCGGAATGCCGTTGAGTGCGAAGTCGTTGCCGTTGTAGGTGTCGAGCGTCAACGCGTAGCCCGGCGTCGGCGTCAGCAGGATGCCGCCTTCGATCGTCTTCTTCTTTCCGGCGAACTTCCAATCGTCCCAGCCGTTGTTCGCACCGGCCACGATCGAAATTTTCGAATTGGCGGCGTAGGTGAGGCGCAAGCCCGTGTGCGTGAACGGCACGGCCTCCCCGAAGAGGTACGAACGCGTGAAGTTGCTGTCGTTCGGCGACTCGATGACCTCCGCGCCCGCGAGCGTTTCGAACTTACCGGCCAGCAGCGTCACGGGACCGAACGCGTATTGCAGGTACGCTTGCGTGAGATTCAAGCCGCTGCGCGATTGGCCGTTGGAAGCGATTACGTCGGCATCGGTGCCGAAGCTGCCCTCGAGCTTCCCGCCGAGGTTGCCGTCGTTGATGACCAGCTGCGCGTTGGCGTTCTGCAAGTCGAACGTATTGTTGAAATCGCTCGGCGATTCGAGCGTCCGGCCGGAATTGGCGTCGACGAAGCCGCCGACGGACGTGTCGAAGATCCGGCTCGGCGCGCCGTCGATGAAGCGCGCCGCGCTCGTATCGTTGACCGCCGAGTAGCTCGCGTCGCCGTAACCGGTAAGGACGAACAGATGCGGCGGCGGGCTCGCGGACGGCGACGGAGAGGGCGAAGCCGCGCCCGTGGCCGTCGGCGCCGGATGACCGGAGGACGTGGGGCCGGGGCTCATGGCAGCTCCGGGCGACATCGCCGGCGCGGGTGACGTCGCGGGCGCGGGTGAGGGGGAAGCCTGAGCCCCGGCCGCAAGCGGCGCGAACGCGGCGACGGCAAAAACGAACAGCCCCCCATACAGGCGGTGATTGCGCAAGAGATCTCCTTTGGATGATGACGCCCGGCGCCGTTCCCTTCAAGCAGGTCGAACGTGAGGCGGGCGGACCAGCGGACAGCGTAAGCGAGCCGCTGTGAAAAAGCATTAAGCAGGTGACGCACTAATCGCTTGCTGTCTCTAAGGAACCGTTACGAACGGCTAAACGGCGCTCCTGCGCCGCATGCTAATTCGCGTGCCGGTGCGATTGCGAAGCGCTCTCACCGTTTAGCCGCATTAGATGAACGTCCGTCGAGAGCACCCAGCCGTACCGGCCGCGGTTCGGTCCGCTCGTGAGCCGGATGCCGACGGCGTCTTCGTCTTCGAGCGCGTAACGCGAGTGCGCCGCACCCGGCAGGCAAGCGACGACCAGCGCCGACGTGCCGGGCTCGGTGAGCACGGTGTGCACGAAGATCGTGCGCGTGTTCCCCCATTGGCCCGCCGTGTAATCGATCAGCCGCTCGCGGGAATCCCAAAGAAATACGTCGGGATCGACGGCATCGGAAGCGAGCGTCACCCGGCCGCCCGGCGAGACGGAGCACGGTTCGGCGGCGGCCGAGGCAGGTACGAACGCCACGAGCGCCGCGAGCGCGGACATGCGAACGAATCGGCTCACGTCGTACGCAATGACGGCCGCACGACCGCCGCGAGCTCGACAAGCGGCCTCACCTGCCCGAACATCGCGGCTCGTATTGCATCATCGGCTTGCAAAGGCCCCCTTCGGCCGCAGCGCCCGCAGAACACACGGATTGCACCGCGCGCGACCCGAAAGACGATGCGTGAGGAAGCTCGATACGCTGCGCCGGGCGCTGCGGCCACTGGGGGCGGTTGCCGGCGTCACCGGAGCCGCGGCGCTCTTCAATCGTTCGCTGCGGCAGACCGGACCGCTGCCGCACGATCGAATCGGCGGCAAACGCCTGCCGTGGACGTGGCGCGGTTACGAAATCTTCGTGACGGAACTCGGCAGCGGACCGACCGTGATGCTCGTGCACGGCATCTACGCGGGCGCTTCGTCATTCGAATTTCGCAAGCTCGCGCCCTTACTCGCGCGCGACTTTCGCGTGGTCGCGTTCGACTATCTCGGCTGCGGCCTATCGGATATGCCCGATCTCGACTACTCCGCCGAACTCTTCGTCGAACAGATCGTCGACGCTCTGGGCCTATTCGCGGACGGTCCCTCGACGCTCGTCGGAAGTTCGCTCGGCGGCGCCTACGCGGTCCGCGCCGCGCAGCGCGCTCCGGACCGGGTGCGCCACTTGGTGACCATCTGTCCGACGGGCGTCGGCGTGCTGGCGCGCGACCCCGTGCCGGCGCAGACGCTCATCAAGGCCGTCTTCCGCTCGCCGCTGCTGGGCGAAACGGCCTACAACGCACTCGCTTCGCGGCCGTCGTTACGGTATTTTTTACGAACGCAAACGTACGCGGACGAAAGCTTTATTACGCCCGACGTCGTCGATCATTTCTATGCGTTGACGCATCAGCCCGGCGCACGTTACGTGCCCGCGCACTTCGTCGGCGGCGCGCTCAACTGCGACGTCGTGCAAGATTTGCCGTTCGTCGAAGCGCCGCTGCTCGTCGTCTGGGGCGAAGCCGCCTCGAGCACGAACCCCGTGGCCAATGCGACGG
>CAXUFI010000094.1:4278-4683 GCA_964250245.1 uncultured bacterium | reverse complement strand
CCCCGCGACCCCCACCCCGGGGCCCCAGGCGCCGGGGTGCGCGCCCCCCGCCCTACGGGCGACGATCGAAACGTTTCCGCACGCGGGGCTGCTGCCGCATGAAGAAGCCGCGGCCGGCGTCGCCGCCGCGATCGGAGCGTTCGCCCGAAACGGCGCAGCCGAAGCGAGCGGGGACGGCCCCGCGGACGCTCGAACCCGGCCCCCTATGGCGCCGACGATCGTTCCGGATATCTTTAAGAGCTACGACGTGCGTGGCTTGTATCCGGCGGAGATGAATGAGGAATTAGCCTACGGTATCGGTCGGGCGTTCGTCGAACAATTACGATTGACGTCGATCGTCGTCGGAGGCGCAATTAGTCCGGCGGGGGGGCCGCGCGGGTCAGCGGTAGCGCGCGGCGCGCGGGG
>CAXUFI010000094.1:0-4268 GCA_964250245.1 uncultured bacterium | reverse complement strand
CGACGGACGCGATATGCGTCCGTCGGGCGTACCGCTCTTCGAAGCGTTCGCGCGCGGCGCGACGGAGATGGGCGCCGACATTACCGACATCGGCCTCGTCTCCACCGACGCGCTGTATTTCGCCGTCGGAAAATACGATTTTGCCGGCGGCGTCATGATTACCGCTTCGCACAATCCCGCCACCTACAACGGGATGAAGTTCACGCGCGACCGGGCGCAAGCGATCTCGTTCGACACGGGTCTGCGAGCGATCCGGGACCAGCTCGCGAGCGGAACGTTCGGGCGGCCCGCGGCGAGCCCCGGGAAAATAACGAAGCGCGACATCCTCGACGAGTTCGCGGCCCATTGTCTGACGTTCGTCGATCCCAAAGCGATCAAACCGTTTAAGATCGCGATCGACGCGGGGAACGGCATGTCCGGGCTCACCGTGCCGTACGTCTTTAAATCGCTTCCGTGCGACGTCGTTCCGCTGTTCTTCGAACTCGACGGCACCTTTCCCAATCACCCGGCGAGTCCGATCGAACCCGAGAACATGGTCGATTTGCAGCGAGCCGTGCTCGAACACGGCTGCGACCTCGGCGTCGCCTTCGACGGCGATGCCGACCGGATGTTCATCGTCGACGAGAAGGGCGCGCTCGTCGGGGGCGACATCGTTACCGCCCTCGTGGGCATCAACACGCTCAAGCGTTTCCCCGGCGCGAAGATCCTCTACAACTTAATTTGCAGCCGCAGCGTCCCCGAGGCGATCGTCGCCGCCGGCGGCGTTCCCGTCCGTTCGCAAGTCGGCCATTCGCTCATCAAGGTGACGATGCGCGAGCAAGACATCGTCTTCGGAGGCGAGCATTCGGGACATTTTTACTTCCGCGACAATTGGTTCGCCGATTCCGGCATGATCGCGCTGCTGCAATGCCTCGAGGTGTTCAGCGACGCCGGCAAGCCGGTAAGCGAAGTGATCGCGCCGATCGATAAGCGCTCCCGTTCGGGCGAGATCAACAGCCGCGTTCACGACATCCCGAAGAAGCTCGGCGAGTTGAAAGCGCATTACAAAGACGCGCAGATGGACGAACTCGACGGCATCACGATTCAGTACCCGCACTGGTGGCTTAACGTCCGGCCCTCGAACACCGAACCGCTGCTGCGGCTCAACGTCGAAGGCGACACGAAGGAACTCATGGAGCACAATCGCGACGAAGCGCTGGCGTTAATTAGAAGTTAACGAACCACAGCGACGCGCTTGGGAGTAGTACGGCCGTGCGGCTGATCCTCGCCCGTCCGGTTGACGACGGCGTACCGCGCTTAACGTTCATCGGCAACGCGACGATGCTGCTGCGACTATCGGGAAGTACGCTGCTGACGGACCCGTCTTTTCTGCACGCGGGCGAGCACGTTCATCTCGGGTACGGCGTCTTTGCCGAGCGGCGGCTCGAACCGGCGCTCGCACCGCGCGAGCTTCCGCCGCTCGACGCCGTGCTGCTATCGCACCTGCACGGAGATCACTGGGACCCGCCGGCCGAACGCGCGCTCTCACGCGCGTTGCCGATCGTCACGACGCCGCAGGCGGCTCGCACGCTCGCGAAGCGCGGCTTCACGCAGACCATCGGCTTGCCGACGTGGGAGACGGTCGAACTCGTCAAGCACGACGCGCCGCCGCTGAAAATTATCGCGTTGCCCGCGCAGCACGGGCCGCGACCCATCGCCGCACTGCTGCCCGCGACCAACGGCTATCTGATCGAGGCTACGCGCCCGGGCGGCGCGCCGCTGCGCATCTATGTAAGCGGCGACACGCTCGAGCATCGGGCGCTAGCGGAGATTCCGGCGCGCTTTCCGGCGATCGACGTGGCGCTGCTGCACCTCGGCGGGACGCGGATCCCGGCCGCGCGCTTCGGAATACTCGTAACCTTGGACGCGGCGCGCGGCGTAGCCGTCGTGCGTCTGCTCGATCCCCGCTCCGTCATCCCGGTGCACACCGACGATTGGTCCGTCTTCTCGTCGAGTCTGAACGATTTCGTCGCCGCCATGGACGGCGCCGGGCTCGCATCGCGGTTGCGCACGGTCGAACGCGGCGAATCCATCGAACTCTAAAGTTCCTCGAGACGCACCACCATGAAGATTGCCGTCGCTTCGGATCTGCACCTCGAACAAGCCGCGCTCGAGCGGTTCGAGCATCGCGACGCCGGCCTCATCGTGCTTGCCGGCGACACGCACGTCTCACCGCTCGCCGTGCAGAATTTTCTCGAAGCGCTGCCGGCCGCGATCCCGAAGCTCGTGATTCTCGGCAATCACGAATACGACGCGTGGACGGAGCCGGCGCTGGCCGTCGCCGAACCGCTCTATCGCGAGGCGATCGAAGCCGTGCCGAACGCGCGTCTCCTCGAACGGCAGCGTTTCGAGCTCGACGACGTAACCGTTTTAGGAGCGACGCTGTGGAGCGATTTCCGCCGCGGCGGCACCGAGGCCGCGCGCTTCATCACGCAATCGATCGTGGCCGACCCGCGCGAACTCATCGCCGTTCATCGCCGAACGATCGCGTGGCTCAAAAACAAAATCGCCGCCGTCCGCGCAGCGAAGCGCAAAGCCGTCGTCGTGACGCACATGGCGCCCTCGTACCGGTCGCTGAGCGCCGAGCAGCAGCGACATCCGCTGGCAGGCTTCTTCGCGAGCGACCTCGAGCCGCTGATCCGCGAGTTACGGCCGGTGCTCTGGATTCACGGTCACATTCACACGTCGCTCGAGTATCCGCTCGCAGCGACGGCGATCGTCGCAAACCCGCGCGGTAATCCGGGTGTGAAAGTAAACGCGTTGGGCCGCGCGTGGGCGCCGAAGATCGTCGACGTCTGAAGCGGACTTACGAGCCGCCCTTCTTCGAAGCGCTCCCGGAGGCCATCTTCGCGCCCATGCTTTGCGCTTCGGACTTGCACATCGACTTCATCGTTGACGTGGCGGCCGTGCTGCTCGCACTCGCGTCGGACATCTTCGCCATCGAGCCCGCGTCCTTCGAATGCATCGCTTTCTTATTGGCGGCCTTATCCAATGTAAATGTCCTCGTCTTCGTATCGACGATGACGTTCGGATCGCCGGGCGAGCAGCGGGCGACGGTGTCGGCATTCGCCGAACCGTTTTTCATGCCCGTCGATTGTGCGCCCGCGGGAGCGATCGCGAGCAGCGCGACTACGGCGGTCACGGAGAGGGACAGTGTTCCACGCATCGGTCGCCTCCAAAAGCTTAGGCGGTTAAACAGTCTAACTCTACCCATGCTTCGTTCGGCCAATCGCCTTGCCGTCTAGGGCTGCTGCGCCGCCTTGCGTTGCGAGAAGCGCCGAGGCAGGTGCGTGGCGTCGTTTCCGGCGAGAACGGAGGCGATGCTCGACACGCCGGCCGATCTGGCCGACTCCTTGGAAACTCTCGAGCGTCTGCTCGCGGATGACGCCTTCGCCGGCTCGCAGGCCGTCGCCGACGAGCGCGGACTCACCGGCGCCGCACGCGAGCGTTTAGCGCGACGGTACACGCTCGCGGTCGTGGGCGAGTTTTCGAGCGGTAAATCCTATCTTCTCAACGCACTGCTCGAGAAAGCGCGTTACGACGAGCGCGGGCGCATCGCGGGCTTGCTCGCAACCGACATCAATCCGTCCACGGCCACGATAACCGAGCTGCGATACGGCACGCCCGAGACGGCGTTCGCGAAGTACCCCTCCGGCCGCAGCGAGCGGATCCCGCTCGATCGTCTGTCGCGCTTCGTGGCCGTCGGACGGAGCGACGAAGCCGGCGCCCTGCACGCCGACACGACCGCAGACGACGCGGCGCCGGACTTCGTCGTCGTGACGGTCGACTCGCCGTTCCTGCGCGGCGGCTTCGTCGTGGCCGACACGCCGGGTCTGGCGTCGCTCAATCCCGCGCATCGTCGCGCCACGCTCGGGTATCTGCCGCGCGCGGACGCCGTGCTGTATCTCATCGACACGTCGCAGCCGTTCACCGAGGGCGATGCGTCGTTTCTCGGACTGATCGGCGATCACGTCCGCACCATCTTCATCGTGCAGACCAAGATCGATCTCTGGCGCCGGCGCGAGAGCGACGGCCGCGAAGCTTGGGAGGCCGCGCGCGACCGCATCGTCGAGCGAACGCGGCGCTTCGCTCCCAGCGCCGAAGTCTATGCCGTTTCGGCGCGCGATTACACCGCGGGCCGGTTCGAAGGCGACGCGGCCGCAGCCGAGCGGAGCGGTCTCCCGGCTCTGCTGCGCGGACTCGACCGGTCGCTCGCGGACCGGGTGCAG
>CAXUFI010000093.1:0-8814 GCA_964250245.1 uncultured bacterium | reverse complement strand
GCTGATCGGCCGTATGACCGATCGCGGAGATGACCGGATGCCGCGCGCGGGCCACCGCCCGCACGACGTGCTCGTCGCTGAACGGGAAGAGGTCTTCGAACGAGCCGCCGCCGCGCGTGACGACGATCGCGTCCACGTCGGCCCGGGAGGCGCGCCCGAGCGCGGCCACGATCTCCGCGGGCGCGTTCGGACCTTGCACGACCGTTTCGCACCAGACGACGCCGACGTGCGGCGCGCGCTCGCGCAGGATCGTCGTGAAGTCGAGCGCACCGTTCGCGCCGCGAGACGAGACGAGCGCGATGCGGAACGGATAGTCCGGCAGCGCTCGCTTACGGTCCGGGGCGAACAAACCTTCGGCGGCGAGCCTTCGCTTGCGCTCTGCGAACTCGGCGGCGACGTTGCCGACGCCTTCGCGCTCGACGAGGCGCACGAGAAGCTGGTACGAACTGCGGGCGGCGTACGTCGCGATCCCGCCCGTCGCGACGATCGCGGCGCCGTTGCTTACCGCCGGAAAGCGCGCGTAATCGTCGCCCCACGCGAAGCAGCGTAAGATCGCGTCGCCTTCTTTAAGGTCGAAGTTGCAATGGCCGCGTGCGGAGACGCTGAGGTTCGTCACCTCGCCGCGCACGGAGACGGTTTGCAACTGCGGGTCGTTCTCGATCTTGCGCCGCAAGTAATCGGCGAGCCGCAGCACGCCGACGACGACGCGCGCTTCGCTGCGATTGTGGGGCAACACGTTATTTCGCGCGCGGACGGCCCGCGTAACCGGCGTACGCGCAACCGCCGAGCGGTTGCGTGCCGTCGAGAAAATACTCGAATTTGTGCGGCGTGCCGCAATACGCAACCTTACGCACTTCGCTCGCGGGATAGGCGAAGTCGTGCTTGGGCGTCTTCACGAGCGCGGCTTTCATGAAGCGCGCCCACGTGCGGGCCGGAATGTTTCCGCCGTACGATTCGTTCATCCGCGAATAATCGTCGTTTCCGAGCCAGACGGCCGTTACCAAATCGGGCGTGTAGCCGACGAACCAGGCGTCGCGAAAATCGGACGTCGTGCCGGTCTTACCCGCGGCGGGGCGGCCGATCTGCGCGTTGGGGTAACCCGTCCCCTCGCTAATGACGCTTTGCAGCATCGAGGTGACCAGATACGCCGTCCCCGCGCTCACGACTTCGGTCTCTTGCGGAAAACGGTTATCGATGACGGTCGAGCCGAGCGAATCCTTCACCAGGCGCAGCGGCGAGGGATCGATGTGGATCCCGGCATTGGCGAGCGTGGCGTAGCCGGCGGCTTGATCGAGCGGCGACACCACCGAACTCCCCAGCGCGAGCGAAAGATTCGCCTCCAGCGGCGCGTGCACGCCCATGTGGTGCGCGTATGCGATGACGCGGTCGATGCCGACCTGTTCGGCCAGCTTAACCGCGACGACGTTGCGCGATTGCGCGAGCGCGTAGCGCAACGTCATCGGTCCGTAGAACCGGCCGTCGTCGTCGCGCGGATACCACTGCGTGCCGTCGCCCATCGGATAGGAGACGGGCGAATCGTCGATTTCGGCCGTCGGCGGCAAGCCGCCGTCGATGGCGGCCGTATAGACGTACGCCTTGAATGACGAACCGGGCTGACGTAACGCTTGCCAGGCGCGATTGAATTGGTTGTCGAGCGTGAAGCCGCCGGCGCCGCCCACCATCGCGACGATCTCGCCCGTCGCGGGCCGCAGCGCGACGAGCGCTTCTTGATGCGCGCCGACGCCCTCGGCTCGTGCGCGGCCCGCTCCCCAATCGACGGCTTCCTGCGCGAGCTTCTGCAAACGCGGGTCGAGCGTCGTGTCGACTTCGAGGCCTCCTTCGCGCACGGCGCGCTCGCCGAACGTCGTTTCGAGCACGTGATCGACGTACGTCGTAAAATACGGATAGCGGAAGGATTGCAACCCCGTCGGCCGCTCGCCGATGAGGTGCAGGTCGGCGGTCTTGGCGGCGTCGGCTTGCGACGGCGTGATGTAGCCGCTCGCGACCATGCGCTCGAGGACGTGCTGCTGCCGCTCGCGCGCGCGTTCGAGATCGACGTACGGCGAATAGTCCGACGGCGCGGCGGGCAGCCCGGCGAGCAACGCCGCCTGAGCGAGCGTGATGTTCGCGACGTCGGTTCCGAAATACGTGTGCGCGGCGGCTTGGATGCCGTAGGCGCCGGCGCCGAAATAAATTAAATTGAGATAGCGCTCGAGGATTTCGTCCTTGGTGTAATAGCGCTCGATCTCCATGGCGAGCAGCGCTTCCTGAACCTTGCGTGAGATCGAGACTTCGCTGGAAAGGAAGAGCGCGCGGGCGAGCTGCTGGGTGATGGTCGACGCGCCCTGAAACTGCTCGTGACGATAATCCGCCAGCGCCGCGCGCGCGATGCCGCCGAAATCGACGCCGTGATGGCTGTAGAAGTTATGATCTTCGTTAGCGATGAAGGCGTGCCGTACGAGCAGCGGGATATGGCCGATCGGCGCCCAGATGCGATTCTGCGTGTAGAGCGTCGCGAGTTGCACGCCGTCGCGCGCATAGATGCGCGTCGCCCGGGAGGGCTGAAAATCGGCCATCTTATTGATATCGGGCAAATTGCGCGAATACGAATAGACGACGCCGGCGATCGTACCCGCCGCGAAGAGCACGAGTAAGAAGGCGACCGCCGCGAGCACGTAAACGATGCGGCCGAATACCGACAAGCGCCGCCGGCGGCTGCGCCCGACGGCGATCGTGCCCGAACTCAAACGCGCGCCTTGATCGCGCTAGCGAGGACGCCGTTGACGAACCGCCCCGAATCGTCGGTAGAGTACTTCTTCGCGAGCTCGACCGCTTCGTTGATCACGACGGCCGCCGGCGTCTCGCGCTGGTGCTGCAATTCGTACATGCTCATGCGCAACACGATGCGATCGATCGTCGGTAAGCGGTCCATCGTCCAGCCCTCCAAAAGCGGACCGATCACGGCGTCGCCGGCCGCACCGTTTTCCAGCGTGCCGAAGACGAGTTCCTTAACGAAGCCGCGCTGCTCGGCCGCCTGCGCGCCCTCGCCGAGGGTCTGCTCGAGCGCCTCCGCGGCACCGTTGTGCCCGATCTCGATGTTGTAGAGCGTTTGCAGCGCGAGTTCGCGAGCGTAGCGCCGCGTCATGCCGTGACGCCGCCGGGAGCGGCCGCCGCGAGCGCAGGGAGAAAATCGATGCCGAACCCGCCTTCGCGAAACGCGGCGGTCCGCAGCACGCTCTCGCAGATGGCGATCGTGGTCGCGACGCCCGCGATCCGCGTATCGCCCAAAGCCGCGAGCATCCGATCGATGGCTTGCTCGCGAGTCGCCCCGTGCGTCAGGATTTTCGCCAGCAGCGAATCGTAAAAGGGCGGCACGGCGAGCCCGGTATAGGCGTGCGAATCCACGCGCACGCCGCAGCCGCCGGGCAGCGCGACGTCGGTCAGCGTCCCCGCGGCCGGCGCGAAATCCGCAGCCTCCGCGTTGATGCGGCATTCGATCGCGTGTCCGCGCGCGACGAGTTCGTCTTGCGCGAACGAGAGCGGCTCGCCCGCGGCGATCCGGATCTGCTCGGCGACGAGATCGACGTCGTACAGCATCTCGGTAACGCCGTGCTCCACCTGAATGCGCGTATTCATCTCCATAAAATAGACGTCGTCGCCGCTAACGAGGAATTCGAGGGTGCCGGCGCTGCGATAGTCGACCGCGCGCGCCGCGGCGAGCGCGATCTCGTGTAAGCGCGCGCGCGTTCGCGGTGCGAGCAGCGGCGCGGGTGCTTCTTCCATCAGCTTCTGATGCGACGGCTTCTGCACCGAACAGTCGCGTTCGCCGACGTGAACCACGTTACCGTGCGCGTCCCCCATCACTTGCACTTCGATATGGCGCGGCCGGTCGATCAGCCGCTCCATATAGAGCCGGCCGTCTTTAAAATTCGCCTCGGCTTCGGCCTGGGCGGTAGCGAAGGCGTGTTCGAGACCGACGCTCGATTGCACGGCGCGCATCCCCTTGCCGCCGCCGCCGGCGGTCGCCTTGAGCATCACGGGATAGCCGATCGCCTCGGCGGCCGCGAGCGCTTCGGCCAGCGTCGCGAGGATGGCGCTGCCCGGGGTTGTCGGCACGCCGGCGGCATCCATGATCGCGCGCGCCGTCGCCTTATCGCCCATCTCGGCGATCGTCGCCGCTTTGGGCCCGACGAACGTGAGTCCGTGATCGGCGCAGATCTCGGCGAACCGCGCATTCTCGGCGAGAAAGCCGTAACCGGGATGGATCGCATCGGCGCCCGAGATGAGAGCGGCCGAGATGATGTTGGGAATATTGAGGTACGAGCGGGCGACGGGCCCCGGGCCGACGCAAAACGAGCGATCGGCATTGCGAACGTGCAGCGACGCGCGGTCGGCTTCGGAAAAGATCGCCACCGTTTCGATGCCTAATTCGTGGGCGGCGCGATTGACGCGCATCGCGATCTCGCCGCGGTTGGCGATGAGCAGCTTCTTAAACACGCTGCGGTTCGATCGCGAGCAACGGCTGCCCGAAGCCGACGGGCTGGCCGTCCTTTACGAAGATTTCCGTGACGCGGCACGGGCCGCCCGAGCGCACCGGATTGCGAATCCCGAGCGATTCGACGTAGGCGAGTTCGCGATCGCCGCTGACGACCGAGCCCGCGGCGACCGACGGCCGCGAAAAACGCACGATGCCGACGAACTCCGCTTTGAGCGTTTTCGGCAGCTCTTCTTTGGGGGTGCTGCCGTTGCTGCCGGAATGGTGCGCGGCGGCTTCGAGCGTACGGGCCGCCGGCGGAGCGGCCGCCCGACCGGGCGTGCGGTGAACGTCGATGTCGAGTTCGTCCTCGGCAATGCGGAAGCGCGCCAAGCCCGCGCTGGCGCAAAAATCCGCCGCCGAACGGACTCGTTCGAGCACTTCGTCCCAGTTCACCGCTACCGTCTCTCCTATGCGAAGCTTCTTCCAGGCTAAGGCGGTATCCGCTGCACGCTCGTTCGCTCCGCGGCGGGCAGCGCGGCGAAGGCGGCCGCGAAGGCGGGTGCGATTTCGCTCAGAGGCGCGAGCGCGAACGCGCGTTCCAGCAGCCGCGGATGCGGCACGGTTAAGTCCGGCTCGTCCACGCGCGCCGCACCGTACGTCAAGATATCGAGGTCGATCGCGCGCGGACCCCAGCGGTAGCTCGCCACGCGCCCGAGCTCCGCTTCGAGCTTCTTGAGACCCGCGAGCAATTGCGCGGGCGAAAGCGCCGTTGCCAGCAGCGCGGCGGCGTTGACGAACGGCGGCTGCGCGGTCTCACCCCATGGCGCGCTACGATAGAGCGCCGAGCGCGCCTCGACGCAGCCGAGCCGGCCGAGCTCGTGCAGGGCCCGCTCGACGTTGGCTGCGGGATCGCCGAGGTTCGAACCGAGACCGATCGCGGCGAGCGGCACTATCCGGCCGGGCCGGCGCGCTCGCTGCGAATCGTCACGGCCGGCGTCGCTCCGCCGAGTAGACCCGGTTTCGCCAGCGTGAGCGCGGCCGAGCGGATGCGACGGTCGGCCATGAGCTCCGTCAACACCCGTTCTCCGAGGCGTTCGAGGAGACGGTGCGACTCCGTGGCGACGATGCGCAGGATGCGCGCGTGCAGCGCGGCGTAGTCGATCGTATCCGCGAGCTCGTCCGAGAGACGCGCGGCGGCCGTTTCGACTTCCAGCCGCAAATCCAAATCGAGCGGCTGCGGATGATCGCGTTCGTGGGGAGCGGCCCCGTGCCGCCCGTACGCCCGTACGCCGCGCAGCTCGATCACGTCGCAGCCGTTCACCGCTCAGGCATCGTGCCAGCCGCTCGGACGCCGGCCGCGAACGATCGCATCGCAGACGGCGACGACGTCGCGCATCTCGGCCACGTCGTGAACGCGGACGATGTCGATTTTCGCCGCGACGGCAAGCGCCACGGCGGCGGCCGTGCCGAAGGCGCGCTCGTCGACGGCGCGGCCGGTCAGCTTTCCGATCGTCGATTTTCGCGAGGGACCGAGGAGCGTCGGAAACCCGAGCGCGACGAGGCGGTCGAGCGCGCCGAGGATGCGGAGATTCTGCTCGGGGCCTTTCCCGAAACCGATCCCCGGATCGACGACGACCGCCTCCGGCGCGATGCCCGCCGCGACCGCCCGTTCCGCTTCCGACGAGAGGTAGCGCAGGACTTCGTCGACCACGTCGCGTTCGTAAACCGCGACCCGCTTGTTATGCATGATGACGACCGGTACGCGCGCGGCCGCCGCCGCGTCGAGTAAGGCCGCATCGAGCCCCCAAATCGAGTTGAGGATGTCGCCGCCCGCGGCGTGCGCCTGGGTGAAGACGCCGGCCTTGAAGGTATCGATCGAGAGGACCGCCGATGCGTTCGCCGCGCGCACGCCGCGCACGGCGGGTTCGAGGCGCCGTATCTCTTCCCGGGCGTCGATCGGAACGTGCCCGGGCCGCGTCGATTCGGCGCCGATATCGACGATGTCGGCGCCCGCGGCGATGAGGTCGAGCGCGTGGGCGACGGCATCCGCGGCGACGGGGCGCCCGTCGCCCGAGAACGAGTCGGGGGTGGCGTTCACGATCCCCATGAGGAGCGTCCGCTCGCCCCAGACGAAGCGCCGGCCGCGCACCTGCAGCGCGCCCGCGGCGGCGGCGCGAGCGCCGCGCCGCGACGACATTTTTTAGACCCCAATAGCGCCACAACGCCCGGACGAACGTCGAGCCCGCGACGACGACGAGGTGCGAGCCGTCGCCCTGGCGTCGCGCGATCGCGAGCGCCTCGACGGGATCCCCGATGACGCGCGCGGACCTGCCGGCGAGCTCCGCGATGTTGGCGAGCCGCAGCGGCCGCTCCGCCGTGCGGCCCGGCGTCTCGAACGACGTGAAAATAAACGATGCGGGCAATGCGAACAGCGGCCGCAAAATATTCGGCGCGTCCTTGGTCTCGGCGATGGCGATCACGAAGACGAACCGCGTATCGGGAAAGGTCTCCGGCAATGCGGCGGCGAGCGACGCCGCCTTGTCGGCGTTGTGCGCGACGTCGAAGACGATCGCGGGGAAGCCGGGGAAGTATTCCATGCGGCCCGGGATGACGAGCTGCGCGAGGCCGCGCTCGATATCGGCCCGCGACGGGCGCAGGCTCGGGCTTAGGCGTTCGAGAGCGACGAGCGCCGTCGCCGCGTTGCGCTGCTGAAAGCGGCCGAGCAAGGGCAGCGCGAGCTCGTAGGTGCCGGCGGGCGTCGTCACCGCGAACGACTGTCCGTACCGGACGCCCGGCCGGTCTTCGATCGTCGTCGCGTCGCGGACGCTGACGAACGGCGCGCCCACGGCCGCGCAGGCGCGCGCGATCAGCTCGCGCGGCGTGCCCGTCGCGTCGCTGACGAGCGGGACGCCGGCTTTGGCGATCCCCGCTTTGTCGGTCGCGATCTCTTCGAGCGTGTCTCCGAGAACGTCCATGTGGTCGTAACCGACGTTCGTAACGATCGACACCTCGGGCAAAATGAGGTTGGTGCCGTCGAGCGTTCCGCCGATTCCGACTTCGATAACGGCGACGTCGACGCGCTCTTGCGCGAAGTAGACGAACGCGAGCGCGAGCAGCGTCTCGTAATACGACGGCCGGCCGTACTCGCGCGACGTCGCCTCGATCGCCGGCATCATCTCCGTCAGCAGGTCGGCGAAACGCGCTTCCGTGACGGCGCTGCCGTCGATCCGGGCGCGCTCGGTCATCGACCGCAGGTGCGGCTTCGTATGCAGCCCCGTCCGCCGGCCGCCGGCACTTAGCGCCGTGGCGATCATCGTCGCGGTCGACCCCTTGCCGCTCGTTCCGCCGACATGCACGGTCGGGTACGCCCGATGGGGATCGTCGAGCGCTCGTAAGAACGCTTCCATCCGCTCGAGGCGATTGGGTTGCCGCCGCGAGACGGTCTCGTTAATCGTTCCGAGCAGATACGCCGTGGCCGCCGGGTAATTCATCGGCTACCCGTCGAGAACTCCGCCGGCGAGCAGATCGAGCGCGTGCGGCAACGCCGGCGCGACGGCGGCTAGCGTCTCGCGAACGGCCTTGGGGCTGCCCGGCAAGTTGACGATCAGCGTCGCGCCGCGGACGCCCGCGACCGCTCGCGAAAGCATGGCCGTCGGGACGATCGAGAGTGAGGCCGCGCGCATTGCCTCCCCGATACCCGGAATTTCGTAATCGAGTACGGCGGCCGTCGCTTGCGGCGTCCGGTCGCGCGGCGCGAGTCCCGTTCCGCCGCTCGTCAGAACGAGCGGGATCCGCCGGCGGTCCGCAAGGTCGATGAGTTCGGCTTGCAAGGCAGCGGCGTCGTCGGGCAAGATGCGTTCGTGAACGATGGCGAAGCCGGCACCGAGCGCTCCGGCGACGGCGGAGATGCAACCGTCCTCACGCGTCCCCGCGGCCACGCGATCCGAGAGGACGACGACCGCGAGTTCGTATGCCATTACTCCTCGGCGTCCGGTTCGGGCGCGTACCACGAGCCGCTCTTCCCGCCGTGTTTTTCCACGAGCGCAACCGACTCGATGCGGATTCCCCGCTCGAGCGACTTCGTCATATCGTAGATCGTCAGTGCCGCGACGCTCGCCGCGATCATCGCTTCGAGTTCGACGCCGGTCTGCGCCGCCGTGCGCGCGCGCGCCTCGATGCGCAGCAGCCCCGGCTCCTGCCACGCGAAGTCGACGTCGACGCTCGAGAGCGGTAGCGGATGCGCGAGCGGAACGAGCGTCGCGGTTTGTTTGGCCGCGAGGATGCCCGCCAGCTGCGCCGCGACGAACGCGTCGCCTTTTTCGAGCGTCGCCGCGCGC
>CAXUFI010000092.1:0-9077 GCA_964250245.1 uncultured bacterium | reverse complement strand
GATCGCTGGACCAGGGCCTCCAGCCGCTGAACGGCGTCGACCGGCGGGTCGGCGGGAAGATAGGTCCAGTCGCGGGCATCCGGCGCGCGCGCGAACGCGGCGAACATGGCAGCGGAATGGCGAGCGGGATCGAGCGGTTCGAGGCGGGTGTAGCGCCCCGACATGACGGTGCGGGGCGGCCGCGGGCGGACGGTCCAGCCTGGCACCGGACGGCCGATCGGCTGGCCGAAAACGTTCTTGATATGTTCTGGTTTATCCATCTAGGGTGTGCCGCGACGTTGGGAATTGCGGGGAGGAGAATGCCAGTGCTGTGTGATGCCAGTGTTGTGTGATGCTTGCGACTCGGCAATGCAGCGTCAGACGATGGTCCGCTTCGTCCGGTCCCGTCTGGGTGCGACCGTGCGGGCCTCGGCGCAGGTGTCCTGCTGGTATTGCTGGACCTGCCGGGGCGCCCCCCCGGGTTAGGGCCGGGAGCCGAAACCCCCCCCCGGGCGCCGGCGGCCCCCACACCCCCCCCCCCCCGGCGCCAGCCGCCGGTCGTCATCGCTTCGATCATAACGTTGATGTCGCCGGCGTGATCGAGATGCTTATGGGAGAGCAGGAGCGCATCGAGCTTCACCGGATCGCACGGCGGCACCGCCGACGTCGCGCGCACGAGCGCTCCGGGTCCGGGATCGAGATGCATCTCCGTAGCGTCGCCGCCGTCGTCGGGGACGAACCGCAGCCACATCCCGCCGGAGGCTCGAATCTGCTTCGCGACCATAAAGCGAGCGCCGCCCGTGCCGAGGAATCGCACCGAGATCATCGCCTTGAGTCTTCGCCATCCGCCGGTACCCGCCCACGTGGCCCGGCGCCTCGTTCGACTTCGGATGCACGGCCTCGAGAAACGTTGCCACGAAAGGCGCTGGACCCGGGTGGTCCGCGGGCCGATACTCTTCGTAATGCACCGGCCTTCTGTGGGCGGTGCGATCGATATTGGAGGCGCGATGTTCGAACCAAAGATCGACGAGCTGGTCGCGGTCATGGCGCGCGATCGCAATCGCAGGACGCAGGAGGGCCGAGCGATCGATCTCGCGCTCGCCGTATTGAACGTTCTCGGCGAACGCGGCACGATTACCGGCGCCGAAGTCTGCAATATCGCGGCCGTGCTCGGTTACGATTCAACCGCCCTGGCGACGGCTTGGAAGACGCGGGCGCCATTCGATATGGGCTGCGCCAAAGCGCTCGATGCGCCGCTGGCGCGCGTGCTGCCCCTGCGCTAAATCGGCCTCAGGCGCTCATTTCTTCACATCGCGATCGCGCGACCACGTGCCGGCGTAGAGGCTGAAGAACGCGTCGAGATTGGTACGATACTGTTCGAGCGCGGTGCTCCACAGCGCGAGTGCATCTTTACCACCGGCGGTCAGGGTGTAGACCCGGCGTGCGGGTCCCTGTTCCTTCGGATCCCACCAGGAGGCGATGTACCCGTCGCGTTCGAGCTGACGAAGCGCCCGATACACCGTGCCGGGGTCGGACACGACCGCGAAATTCTCTTTTAACGCTTTCATGATCTCGTAACCGTGCAGGTTGAGATCTTTGAGCATGACCAGCAGCCAAGCCATGAGATAATTCTTCGGCGTGCCGCGGGGCGGCAAACCGGCATCGGTCCGCGCTCCGCTGAACGGCTCTCGCTCCTCATCGGCCGCGAGCGGTTCTGATCCGAGTAAACTCTTCATCTTAGAGAAGCATTCTACACATAGGTGTGTTCCTTGCGGGCGACAGCCCTCTCGAGCTCACTGCAATTTCCATCTAGAAAACGGCGCACCCGTTCGTTTAGGCCAAGGTCGTGAGTTCGCGCTACCGGGACAACTGCTTTCCCAGATACCACACCTATGAAAGATCAATCCGCCAACACACCTGCCTCTAGGTGCCTGCCTGCGCGTTACTGCTTGGCAGGAGTGGTTCGAGCTGCGGTGCCTTCGCGGTGTGCCAGGCCGGCGAGACGTTAGCGAGCGCCGCGCCGGCCGCGCGCTTCGCGGAGCTTCGACCCGTTCTGGGATCGGAATCCGGCGCCGGCCGGCGGCGACAGGGCCTGCTCGAACTGCAACTTCGGAGACGAGCGTCCGGGTCTGACGAAGCGTGTTTATCGCGCGCGTGCCGGTGTTATGGCGAGCTTTTCTCGCTTCCCCGGCGGCCATCTCCGCCGCGTACGCCGCATGCGTTCTTATATGGGGCACGACGTGGCTGGCGATTAAAGTCTCGCTGCACGGCATGCCGCCCGTCTTCGGTGCCGGCGTGCGCTTCATCATCGCAGCCGCGTTGCTCTACGCGCTCGCGCTCGCAAGCCGCATCGATCTGCGACGCAACGTGCCGCCTTGGCATCTCGTCGGCGTGCTCGCGGTAACCATGTTCGGCATCAATTACGCCTTAACGTATCTCGCCGAAACGCACCTCGCCTCGGGGCTCGTAGCGGTCATCTTCGGAACGACGCCGTTTTTTATCTTCGCGTTCGCGCACGTGATGCTCGGAGAGCGCGCGAACCGCAATACGCTCGCCGGGGCACTGCTCGCTCTCGCCGGCGTCGCCCTCATCTCGCTCGTCGGCGACGTGCGTGCCGATGCGTTGTACGTTCTGGCGGCGCTGCTCTCCGCCGCCTCGTCGGGTTACGCGAACGTCTATCTCAAACGGTACGCGCACGCCGACCCGCTCGTTACGCTGCCGCCCGCGATGTTGGCCGCGGGATTAGCGATGGGTCTTTGGGGCTTGACGTTCGAACGGATCGATATGCACGCCGCGCTCAGCCTTCGTTCGCTCGAGGCCGTCGCCTATCTCGCCGTCTTCGGTAGTGCGATCGCCTTCTCGCTCAATCACTGGCTCCTGCAGCGCATCTCGTCGGGACTCGTGGGGCTCACGGCGCTGATGATTCCGCTCGTCGCCGTCGCCGTCGGAGCGCTCTTCGGCGGTGAAGTGTTCGGACCGCGTGACATTGCGGGAGCGCTCCTCGTCGTGGGCGGCGTTTGGCTCTCGCTGACCCGCGTTCGGCCGCTATCGCTGCCGGCCGGTGAGCTCCCGGTCTCGCAATGACGTCGCAGCGGCCCGGCCCGCGCGGCGACGTTGCCCTGCTCGTCTTACGTCTGATCGTGGGCGCGGCGTTCGTCCTGCATGGCTGGCCGAAGATCCAGCATCCGGTCTCCTGGGGCGCCGCGATGATGCCGGGGACGCCGAGCTGGCTCTTGGCGCTCGCCGCCGCCGCCGAGTTCGGCGGCGGCATTGCGTTGATCCTCGGCTTATTGACGCCGCTCTTCGCCTTCCTTATCGCGTGTAACATGGTCGTCGCGATCTTTCTCGTGCTCGTACCGCACGGCGCCGTCTTCGTCGGCAGCGCATCCGGCGTGCCGACGTTCGAACTGCCGCTGACCTATCTCGGCGTCGCGTTCACGCTCTTACTCTTAGGCGCCGGCCGCGTCTCGCTCGATGCCGCCCTCTTCGGCCGCAAGACGAGCCGCTCGCGACGGTAGCCGTGGCCGGACCTAGCACCGCCGTAGCGGTTTCAAACGCCGGCTTAGGCCTTCTCTTTGCCGCACAGCCAGCGAACCCGAGGGCGCGACGAGCACCCAATCGGCTCGCGAATGCGGAGACCGGCGTGCAGACGGCTGAAGTCATCGGTCTGTAACTCTCAGTGTTGCTTAACCGCCGGCGCAACGAACGCCGTCCAAATACGCTGCGTTCGTCCTCAAGCATGCTTCGGAAAGACACCTATAACTAACCACGCGTTGCGACCAAAGGCTTTCGGCGCTAACGGATTATGTGGCATTCGGCGGCGTAGGTCAGACCGGCGTGCTAACGAGTTCACGAATTGCGGCTGCTCGTTTCCGACCCGACTGCTTTCCCTCGGGCAGCGGGGGCCATCAAGTAGTGGCGAACGTTCGTATCGTTGGACCGATGCTAGTGACGCGACAGCTGTAGGCGACGTGGCAGCATTGCTTCGATAGCCGTGCGTTGCCGCTCGCTTCCCCGGACGCTTTCGGCGAAGACAGCCGCCTCGCAAAGCGAATGCGCCGAACCTAATGCGAGCCGCGTAAGCAGGTGTCGACGGAGGTCGCTGTTTTACCACCCGATCGCACCGTCGCATGCAGCATGTACTTGGTCGCCGAGATGCGGTCGAACGTTTCGGCGATGCTTGCATCAGGATAGACGCTGCGGTACGCCCAGTGATCCGGATCGCTGCCGGTCGCGCGCATGATCGTCGCGGTTCCTCGATCGTCGAGTACGATCGCCGTCCAGCCGCCGTGCTTGGCATCATACGCGAGTAACTCTTCGTCGCCGCCGCCCGTCCAGGAAGAGATCTGCCGCAGCGCCTTGCCGTCGCATTCGTAGGCGTACGTGGCGTCGTACGGCAGACGTACCGCCCCGGCGCGGTACGTGCACTTCCACGAACCGACGAGGTATTGCAACCCGGCGAGCGGCGCCGCCGTCGCCGGCAACGCCGCAGCGAGTACCAGAGTCGCGAGCATGACGTCTGCCTGTTCGAAAAAGCGGTGTGCGAGTTCGGCGGTATGCCGTGGGAGAACGCGGGGCAACGAACGCTACGCCGAGCGGGAGAGCCCTGCGACACCGACCGGGCGGTATCCTCGTCGCACCACAAGCTCCTTGTATGGCTCGAAACCGACGACGACGTGAATGCGAATAGCTCGAGGGTCTCGATGAACGGTAACGCTGCCGGTCTTTTCCGTGAATACGTGCGTGCGGGCAAACGGCCGATCGGATCACAGCTCGATATAACTTCACATTACGGCTCGTTTTAGAGCGAAGCTTCCATTGCCATCGCCGATGACGAAAGCCGGGCGCACCTGCGTTCTCGAAGCCTCCGGCACGCGAGCGAACAGCGGACGTGTCGCCGGGAGCCTCTTCCGCCGATCCGTGAAGCGCTCGGCCTTCGTCTATGCGTGGCTTCGCCAGACTCATTAGCGCGGGCGAATATGGCGAACTCTTGGTACCGGTCGAGGGCCTCCAGCTCGACCGGACGTTTTTGGTCCGTTAGATTCCCGCGTACCAGGCGTAGCCGTTATCTTCCCAATAGCCGCCCTTACCGCCGCCGATCCCGGCGAGCGACGCGACGACTTCGATGCGCTGCACCCACTTCGTGCTCTTGTAGGCGAGCTGCGTCGGTATTCGCAACCGGACCGGCGCCCCGTGCGCGGGGTCGAGCGGCTTTCCGTTAAGCGCGAGCGCGAGTTGCGTTTGCGGGTGCGCCGCCTGTTCGACGCTTAAGCTGCCGTAAAATTGCGTGCCTTGCGCGTCGGTATCGAACGAGTGGAAAACGACGTAGCGCGCCGCCGCCGCCGGCCGTACGAGCCGCAGCACGTCGGCGACCGGGACGCCCTGCCACTTGCCGACCACGCTCCAACCTTCCACGCAATCGTGGCGCGTGATTTCGGTGAGCTTGGCGAGCGCGCGCAGCTGGCGTAAATCGAACGTGGCCGGACGTTCGACGAGGCCGCCGACGTGGAGACGGTACGCCGCGAACCGGCCGTTCGCGAGCCGTGCGTAACTCGCGTCGCTCGGCGTGTCGTTACCGTTGGTCGGAAAGTCGGCCGTAATGTCGCGCTCGCGATACAGTCTCGCCCGGCCGTGCGTGCCGATCGTTAAGCTGCTTAATTCCTCCGCCGAATCCAGCGCCGTGCGCACGGCCGCCGAGTCATTGAGCGCGTTGGAGACCCGGTCGCAGCCGGCGAGCGCCGCAGCCAGCGTGGAAGCGACGAAGAGACCGCGATTCACGGTCCCGTGCCTTCGTGTTTGCCGAGCCGGTACGTACCCAGAAGCATCGACCGCATGTTATTCACGAACCCCGTGACCGCGACGAGCCCGACGTGGCCGAACGTGAAGCCGATGATGAGCAGCATCGAAACGAAATGCCACGTCCGCGCGAACTGCCGGCCGCCGAGTAAGGCCGTCAGCGGACCGGCGATCGCGTCGATGCCCGGCGAAAGCGCGAGGCCGGTCACGATCGCAAACGGCGCGACCAAAAAGAGCACGGCGGTGTAGCCCGCTTTTTGCAACGGGTTGTATTTGCCGTGGTCCGGCGGGTCGGGACGCAGTCGCAGATAATACAGCTGCATCGGCAGCAGTTTCGGCAGATCGGAGGGACGGAGCACGATGAGGTTCAGGTCGCGGCGAACGATGCCGCTAATGGCGTACGCGAGCCCCGCCAACAGCAGCGCCCAGCCGAAGAAGAAATGCCAACGGCGCCCGCCGGCGAGATCCTGATAGGCCGGCAGCGTGCTCCAGCCCGGGAAGGCACGGCCCGCTTCGCCCTCCTGCCCGCTGTCGGTCACGCCGAGCACGTGCGTCGTGACGAACGTATGGCCGAAGACGGTCGTCGTGCCGACGTCGGCGGCGGCTCCCGCTTGGCCGATCGCCATGACGCGCCGGCTCGGATCGCTCTTATCTGATGCGTCCAGATACGGCGCAGCATTAAAAATTTGCAGGCCGCTCATGATAAGCACGAGCATGGCGAGCGCGGTGATCCAGTGCGTCAGCCGCGTTACGAACGAGTGCCGGTACACGACGCGTCCGCGCGAACGCTCGGCCGGCGACACCCGCGCCGGACCCGGCCCCGCGATAACTTCCATACCGTAATCGTACCACGATTCGGTGGACGTGCGCGTAAGGAGGCTTACCGTGCGAAGCGAAACGGCGACGATGTGACGCCGATTCTGTCCGCCGGACGCGACGTGCGCCGCGTCGCCACCCCGGAACGGGTGGCGGAACTTGCACGGGCCTTGCAAACGCTCAGGCCGGTGAAACGATTCACCGGGCACTCGACGCAGACGCGCGGCACGGCACTCGCCGCGGGCGTCGCCGGGTGAACGGCGACCGCTTTCCCGCCGTTATGGCCGCCGCGGCGCACGGGCGGATTCTCGCCGATAACGCTGCGGGAGCGCAACTGCCCGACGCCGCGCTCGAACGCATGCAGCGGTATCTCGCTTACGATAACGCGCAGCGGGGACCGATCTTCTCGCGCACGCGCGCGACGTCGGGTCTCGTGGACGAAGCGAAGATGGAGCTCGCGGCGCTCTTGAACGTGCCGGTGGAACGCGTCGGGATCGGACAGAACGCAACCTCGCTCGCGCTCGCCTTCTCGCGGCTGCTCGCAACGACGATTCAGCGCGGCGATCGGATCGTCGTTACCGCGGCCGATCACGAAGCGAACATCGCGCCGTGGTTATGGCTGCGCAATTTCGGCGCGCAGATCGACGTCGTTCCCGTCGACGCGCATGGCGATTTAGACGAGCAGAAGTACCGCGCTTTTCTCGAACGCGCGCCCGTGCTCGTCGCGCTGCCGTGGGCTTCCAACGCGACCGGCACCGTTTTCGATTTGCCGCGTTTCGCGCGTTCGGCGAAAGACGCGGGCGCGCTGGTCGCGGTCGACGGCGTGCAAGCCTTTCCGCACTTCGCGCTCGATCTCGACCAGGCGATCGATTTCGCTTTTTTTTCGGCCTATAAAATTTACGCGCCGCACGTCGGCTTTTGGTACGCGAGCGCACCGGTGCTCGAGCGCTTCATTCGCTCGGGCGACGCCTACGCGCCCGGCGGCGATGCGCGTTACTGGACGCTCGAGCCCGGCACGCAAAGCCACGAAGCCCTCGCGGGCTGGCTCGGCACGATCGCTTATCTGCGCGACGTTGCCGAGACTCCGCGCGGCGCCGTCGAGCGGCTCGCCGATTGCGAGGAGGCGCTCTCCGCCTACGCGCGAGCGAAGTTCGCCGAACGCGCGGCGCACCTCCATCTATACGGGCGTCCGGCGAGCGCGCCGCGGTTGCCGGTCTTCGCCTTCAACGTGGCCGGCATGCCGAGCGTCGAGCTCGCCGAACGTTTCGAATTAGCGCAGATCGAAGCCCGGCTCGGCGATTACTACGCGTCGCGGTTGATGCGGTCGATCGCGCCCGAAGCCGCGGGGATCGCCGTGCGCCTCAGCTTCGCCCATTACAATACGCCGGACGAGGTCGACCGCTGCTTCGACGTCATCGATGCCGCCCTCGGCCCGAGCGGCGACACCGAAACGGCCGAAGCGCTGCGTCATTGAGCGCGCTCGCGCTGCGCTTCGGGACGCTCTACGACGGCGGGGACCCCAAACGTAACGGCGTTCTGCTCGTGTCCGAGGGCCGCGTGCGCGCGATCGGCGATTCCGAGACGCCGCTGCCGGAAGGCGCGCGCATCATCGACGCGCCGTGCGTGATCCCGGGCCTCATCAACGCGCACGTTCACCTCGAGATGAGCGGCGAAGCGCAAACGCAGACCGTCTTCGTCCTGACGACGCCGACGCAGCGCGCCATCGTCGCCGCGGAGAACGCGCGCCGGGCGCTGCAAGCGGGCGTGACGTCGGTGCGCGATCTGGGCAGCACGCACGCGCTCGCGATCGACGTGCGCGACGCAATCGCCGCCGGCCGCATTGCGGGGCCCAACGTCGTGGCCGCCGGCCGCGCGATCTGCATGACGGGCGGCCACGGCTGGTTCATCGGGCGCGAAGCCGACGGGCCGCTCGACGTGCGCAAAGCGGTGCGCGAACAGCGCCGCGACGGCGCGGACTGCATTAAGTTCATTGCGACCGGCGGCGTGCTCACCAAAGGCGCCGTGCCCGGCGTCGTGCAGCTTTCCGAAGACGAGCTGCGCGCGGGCGTTGCGGAAGCGCACGCGCACGGTATGACCTGCGCGGCGCACGCCATCGGTACGGAGGGGATCGCGAACGCGCTGCGCGCGGGCGTGGACTCGATCGAACACGGTCATCTCGTCGACGATGCGGGGATCGCGCTCTTCGTCGAGCGCGGCGCGTATCTCGTGCCGACCTTGGCCGCCATCCGCTGCATCACGGACGGCGGCGAGGACGCGGGGATGCCCGAATTCGTCGTTCGCAAAGCGCGCGAGATCGCCGAACATGCCGAAGGCAATTTGCGCCGCGCGCGCGCCGCGGGCGTTCGCTTCGCCGCGGGCTCCGATGCCGGCACGCCGTACAACGGCCACGACGCGTTCGCCTACGAGCTCGAACTCATGCAGACGATGCTCGGCCTCAGCGGCCGGGAGGCCTTGCGTGCCGCAAC
>CAXUFI010000091.1:8354-9087 GCA_964250245.1 uncultured bacterium | reverse complement strand
GGCTTCATCCGCGGCCGCGAACTCGCGGCGCGCGCCCGCGCGCTCGCCGAGCGCTTCGGCGTCGCGATCGATCTCGGGCGCGAGTGCGGTACGCTCGGCCTCGGCGAGCAGAAGATCATCGACATTCTCAAGGCGCTCGCGCACGAGCCGTCGGTCCTCATTCTCGACGAGCCGACGGCCTCGCTGACGCTTAACGAATCGCGCCGCCTCTTCGGCTTTCTCGACGGACTCAAAGCACAGGGGCTCGGGATCCTCTTTATCTCGCACCATCTCAACGAGGTCTTCGAGCATTGCGATCGCGTCGTCGTGATCAAGGACGGGCGCAACGTCGAGACGTGCGCCGTGGCCGGCCTCACGAAGGAGGCGCTCGTTCACGCGATGGTCGGACGCAAGATCGAAGCGACCGACTGGATCAGTCACGCGCAGACCGGAGCGATCGCGCTCGCCGTCGAGGACTTGCACGTCGGGCCGCTGCACGTCCCGCGGCTGCAGGTCGCGCGCGGCGAGGTCGTCGGCATTGCGGGCGTTCTCGGCGCGGGGCAGACGCTGCTGCTCGAACGGCTCGCCGGTGTCCGGCACGCGACGACGGGCGGCCGCGTGCGGATCAACGGGCTCGAGCGGCTACCGCGCAGCGTCGCCGAGGCCGTCGATGCGCGGATCTTTCTCATCGCCGACGACCGTAAGCGCAACGCGATCTTCGCCGGCCTCGACATCGAAGGGAACCTCGCGACCG
>CAXUFI010000091.1:287-8344 GCA_964250245.1 uncultured bacterium | reverse complement strand
ATTCAGCCGCGCCGGCTTCATGCGCGAGTCGCAGGCGCTGCGCTCGGCGGAGGCGATCATCGCCGAGCTGCGCATCAAGTGCGTCGGGGCCCGCCAGGACATCGGCCAGCTTTCGGGCGGCAATCAGCAGAAGGTCGCCTTCGGGCGCTGGCTGACGCGCATGCAACTCGGCGAGACGGACCGGCCGCCGGTGTTTCTGCTGGACAATCCCACGGAGGGCGTCGACGTCGGCAGCAAAGCCGAAATCTACGCGCTCGTGCGTGAAGCGGCGCGGCGCGGCGCGGCCGTGCTGTTGAGCAGTTCGGATTTCAGCGAGTTGACGGCGCTCTGCGATCGCGTCGCCTGCATCACCGCGGGCGTGCTCGGCGAGCCTCTGCCGCGCGCCGCGGTCTCCGAAGATCGCCTGCTGCTCGAGGTGAGTTAAGGCGACACGATGGGAGTATGACGGAATGAACGTTCACAAAGCCGTCGCGACGGCGCGTCCGGAGCGGCGGCCGCTGCGTCTCGGCGACATCGCCTATCGCTACGGCACCGTGGCGGCCGCGATCGTGCTGTTCATCGCGTTCGCGGTCGCAAACGGCCGCTTCATCTCGGCCGGGAATCTCAGCAACATCCTCATCCAGATCTCGGTGCTGATGGTCGTCTCCTCGGGCCTGACCGTCGCGGTTGCGAGCGGCGAATTCGACCTTTCCGTCGGCCAGGTGGCGGGGCTGGGCGGCGTGCTCGTCGCGGGTCTGCTCGTTTGGACCAAAGCGCCGCTCGGCGTCGCCATCGTCTTGCCGATCGTCGCGGGGGTCGCGATCGGAACGATCAGCGGTCTGCTCGTGACGCGGCTGCGCATCCCCTCGCTGATCGCGACCCTCGCGATGGGTCCGATCGCGCTCGGCCTCAACTATGCCTACGACGCGGGCAATTCCATTTACGCGAGCTTTCCGGACGCGTTTTACTGGCTCGCGACGGGGCTGATCTTCGGGTTCGTGCCGGTGCCGACCGTCATCGCGCTCATCATGGTCGCCATCTTCTACATCCTCCTGAACCGGACGCGGCTCGGCCGGGCCGTGATCGCGACCGGCGCGAACATCCAAGCCGCGCGGCTCTCCGGGATCGACGTCAACCGCTGCCGGCTCATCGCGCTCGTGCTCTCGGCCTTCGGTGCGGCGCTGGGCGGCGTGCTGTTGACGGCGCGGCTCGGCACGGGTCAGCCGGGCGCCGGCGATCCGTACCTCCTGGACAGTCTTACGGCCGTGTTCCTCGGCATGACGGCGTTCAAGCCGGGGAGCGCGACCGTTCAGGGAACGCTCGTCGGCGTGGTGATCATCGGCATGCTCGACAACGGTCTCAACCTGCTCGGCGCGCCGTTCTACGCGCAGAACATCGTGCGCGGAATCGTGATGATCGCCGCGGTGAGCCTCGCGGTCCTGCGGGGCGAGATCCGCTTCTTTTCGTAACGGGAATAAAGGATGGGCCATGTACCAGATGGACGGCACCGGGCGCAGCGCCCTCGTCACCGGCGCGAGCCGCGGCATCGGCCGCGCCATCGCGCTGGGGCTCGCGCACGCGGGTTTCGATGTGGCGCTCAACGACATCGCCCGTCAAGCCGACGAACTCCACGCGGTCCGCGATATGATCGCGGGGCTGGGCCGGCGGACGAGCGTGGTGCTGGCCGACGTCAGCCGCAAAGACGACGTAACGGCGATGGCGCAGCGGGCCATCGCCGATCTCGGCGCGATCGACGCCGTCGTCAATAACGCCGGCATTTTGATCGCGAACTCCGTCGAAGACTTGCGCGAGAACGAGTGGGACGCGGTACTCGACGTCAACGCCAAGGGGACGTTCCTCGTCGTGCAGGCGTTCTTACCGCACATGCGCTCGCGCGGCTACGGTCGCATCGTCAATATATCCTCGATCGGCGGCAAGCGGGGGGCGCCGCTGCAGGCTCACTATTCGGCTTCGAAGGCGGCGGTCATGGGCTTCACGCGCGTGCTCGCGCAGGAGGTCGGTCCCGACGGCATCACGGCGAATTGCATTTGCCCGGGCATCATCGTCACGGAGATGGGCCGGACGAATCTCGCCGACGAGACCAACGTGAACAAGTGGGTCGGCGACACGGCGCTACGGCGCCTGGGTCAGCCCGACGACATCGTCGGCACGGCGTGCTTCTTCGCCTCGGACGCGTCGGCATTCATCACCGGCCAGTCGCTCAACGTCGACGGCGGCATCGTGTTTAGCTAGATCCGGCGCCGAGCGGACCCGCCGCTTTCTTTCATTCTAATTGCAAATCCGGTAATATTAAGCGAGCCGTTACCGATACGATAGTATCGGAAGCGGCTTTCGATCGCCCATTTAATCTTGGAGCAGAGTTATGAGTACAGCGACCATCGGTTCGATCACGCTGCCGGATATCGGCGCCACCGTTTTAGAAGTCACGCCGCAGGACATCAGCGGCGGTAACCGCGCGCGGCTGACGAGTTGTCCGGTCGCGACGGCATTGAAGCGCGTTACGGGGAAAGACGCCATCGTCTATTCCTCCGGCGTGCGCGTTTGCGACGAGGGCGGTATTACGAGATACCGGACGAGTAACGATTTAGATCAGATGATCCAAGCGTACGATAAGGGTGGAGAGTTCGCGCCCGGCTTCTACACGCTAACGCCCTACAAGTAGCGGATTGCGGCCGAGACGCCGGCTAGCGGCGTTCTTCGGCCGTCTGCTGCACGCTGCCGACGTGGCGAGGCAAAAGTGTGTTACGCCGAACGTCCCATTTTCATGGTAAGCGTGCTAGCTTACATATAGCTAGGCGCGTCCACCTCGACGCGCTGTTAGCAGATGCGTCGACGCTCTTCGAGCGGTTGGAGATCACTTATGAAAATCGCAGGAACCTTGTTCGCGAGTTTACTGTTTTTATCGGCCGCCGGTGCCGGCTTCGCCATGGATAGCATGCACATGAGCGGCGGCATGCACGGCTCGATGATGCCGACGTGCATGGCGGGTGACCCGGTCGTCGGCGTCAACACCAAGACCAAGATGTACATGTCGAAATCGCAAATGAAGATGAAGATGGCCGGCATGTCGATGAGCGCGCAACATGCGATGCTGATGAAGAATCACGTCGCGATGATGTGTAAGAGCAAAGCCGATGCGATGGGCGGCAAGATGATGATGTCGAAGCCGATGTAACGGTGACGCTACGCGCGGGCCGATTGCGCCGTCAACCAATGCTGGACGCGCTCGAGCGCAGCTTCGATCGCTTGCTGCAATTCCGTCCGGCCGGCTAAGTCGCCCCAGAGTTGCGGCTCGGAACAAAAGGCGGTGACCGGGTCCGGGGCCAGCAGCATCGCGCGGGCGGCGCTCGGGTTCATCAGGCCGTCCTGGTATTCGTACGGCAATTCGCCCCGCTGCCAGCGTTGCAGAAACGTGTAGAAGAGCGCGGGCAACATCGCCGTCGCGTCGAGGGGCGCCTTGCGTTGAAGCAGCTCGCGCAGCGTCGGCGCGATGAAGCCCGGAATCTTCGAGAAGCCGTCGGCCGCGACGCGCTGATTTGTATCTTCGATATAGGGATTACGGAAGCGTTCGAGCACGACGTCGCGATAGCGCTCGAGGTCGAGCGGGCTCGGCGTCAAGCACGGAATCACGTCGTTCGTCACGTACGCGTACGCCATGTCGTGAATCTCGGGAACGACGGTCGCTTCGTGAATGTAGCGCAGGCCGATCAAGGTGCCGGCCCACGCGATGCAACTGTGGGTTGCGTTGAGAACCCGAATCTTGGCTTCTTCGTACGGCAAGACCGATTTCACGAGTTCGACGCCGACGTTCTCCCAAGCGGGCCGGCCGGCGCAAAACTCATCCTCGATCACCCATTGAATGAAGTTCTCGCTCATCACCGGTACGCGGTCTTCGAAGCCGGTCGCCTGTAGGACGCGCGGTGCGAGCTCGGCCGCCGGCCGCGGCGTGATGCGGTCGACCATCGAATTCGGAAACGTCGTGTTCGTGCGCACCCATGCGAGCGCTCCGGCGTCGCCGCGCCGCTCGAGAAATTCGAGCAGTCCGGCTTTGAAGCGGTCGCCGTTGCTGCGCAAATTATCGCAGTTGAGCAGCGTGACCGGCCCGGAGCCGCGCGTCATCCGGGCGTTGAGGATGGCCGCGATCGTGCCGTAAATCGTTCGCAAGCCGCCGGCGAGATCGGCCGCCAGGTCGGGATAGCCGTCGTCGAGGCGGCCGTGGTGATCGAGGTAGTAGCCGCCCTCCGTGACGGTAAACGAGATGATCCGCGTCCGCGCGTCGGCGCCCGCCTCGATCGTTTCGTGCAACTCCGCTGCCCAGGGCACGACGCGGCGAATTGACCGGATCAGTTCGTACTCGCGCCGTCCGTCGGGAGTGACCGTCTCGAGCGTATACGCGCCGTCTTGGCGGGCCAGATCGTCGAGCAGCCCCGCCATCTCGGGCCGGATGCTGGCCACCGTGAGCGCCCAAGCCGCATCGCCGCTCGCGATGAGGCGGTGCAGGTACCACGCTTGGTGGGCACGGTGGAACGAACCGATCCCGAGGTGAAGGATTACCCGAGCTTCATCGGCGCCCGGTAAGCCGTTTACGAGCTGAGTCACGAGCGCGAACTTTACCGCCCCGGAGCAACTTCCCCGCACTAACATGCCGCCGGCACGCTGGGGAACGATCGTCCCGTACGTCGCTTTTCTTCGCGGCATCAACGTCGGCGGCAAACGGCGTCTCGTCATGACGGACCTGCTCGGCGCGTTCGCCGAACTCGGCTTCGAAACACGCGCCGTCGATCCCGGCACGCTCGAGAAGCGCTTGGAGGCCGAGACGCAGCGCCGCTTCGGGATGCCGATCGACTCCTTCGTGCGTACGCCGGACGAGCTGGCGGCCGTGCTTTCCGGCAACCCGTTCCCGGAAGAAGCTCGAAACGATCCGTCGCACGTGCTCGTCATGTTTTTGCGCAGCGTGCCCGAGGCGGAGCGGGCGCACCCGCTAGCGAGCGCGATCGCCGGCCGCGAAGGCGTCCACGTAGCCGGCCAGGCGGCCTACATCGTTTATCCGGACGCCATCGGAAGATCGCCGGTCGCGGATATCTGCCTCGAGCGAAGCCTCGGCACGCGCGGCGCGGCCCGTAACTGGACGACGTTATGCAAGTTGCAAGCCCTCGAATACCCTAAGCCGTGCGAAACGCAGAGGCTCCGGGCCGAGCGCCGACGCGATCGGGCTGCAGCGACGAGACACGGACGAGCAACTGCTACTTTCGTGTTGTGTATAATTGAGCATTGACTGTTGGCGCGGTTCTATGTCTAATTGAAGGATGGGCGCCGGCCTCGGCCTCTTCTCCCTGCCCGTCCAACTAGGGTCGACATCGAAAGTAGCCGTTTCCGTGGCGCATAAACCCCAATCGCGGCGCACCCGCGCCGTAACCCCGACGGCCACGAGCGGCGGCGGCGTCGAGACCCAAGAACTCTATCGCTTCCTCGTCGAGAGCGTGACCGGGTACGCGATTTTCGCCGTGTCGGTCGAGGGTATCGTCGTCAGTTGGAACGCGGGCGCCGAGCAGACGTTCGGGTACGGCCGTAGCGAGATCGTCGGCAAATCGTTCGCGGTGGTCTTCACGCCCGAAGACATCGCGCTCGGCGGGCCGCTCGACGAATTGGAGCTCGCGCGCGAGCACGGACGCAACGATTGCGACCGGTGGCACGTCCGCAAGGACGGCAGCCGCTTTTGGGCCACGAACACGGTGCAATTGCTGCGCGATGCTTCGGGCGCGCTCGCCGGTTATACGAAGATCGTGCGGGACACCACGAGCGCGCACGAAGCGGCTGTCGCGCTGCGCATGAGCGAGGAGCGGATGCGCATCCTGCTCGAGTCGGTCGAAGAGTACGCGATCTTCTCGCTCTCGTCGGCGGGTTGTATCGAGACGTGGAACGCGGGCGCGCAGCGGCTCTTCGGCTATTCCGAACGCGAGATCGTCGGCGAGCACCATGCGAAGCTCTACACGACGCAAGATGCGGCGCTCGGGGTGCCGGAAAAGCAACTCCGGGAAGCGGCGCAGGGCGGAACGGTCCCCGACGAGCGCTGGCACCTCCGTAAGGACGGCTCCCGCTTCTTCGCCATGTGCAAGCTATCGCACGTGCGCCCCGACAAAGCATCCGACGCGAACCTCGGTTTCGTGAAAGTCGCGCACGACATTACCGAACGCAAACAGATGGAAGACGCGATGCGCCACGAGGCGTTTCACGACGCGCTGACCGGGCTGCCGAACCGCAGTCTGTTCCTCGAACATCTGCGGCGTTCGATCGCGCAGGCGCAGCGTAACAAGCTCAGAAATTACGCCGTCTTTTTTCTAGACATCGACAACTTCAAATTACTCAACGACCATATGGGCCACGTTCACGCCGATCGCGTGTTGATCGCGATCGCGGCGCGGCTCAGCCGCTTCATTCGTACCGAAGACGTCGTGGCGCGCCTCGGAGGCGACGAGTTCGGCTTACTCGTCAGCGAGATGGCCGGCAGCGACGAAGCGCTCGGGGTCGCGGAACGTCTGCAACACGCGCTCTCCGAAGCCTTCGTCGTCGACGGCCGTCAGTTCTTCGTATCGGCGAGCGTTGGGGTCGCGATGGGGTTGCCGAATTACGAGGAACCCGAACAGGTTCTGCGCGACGCCGACATCGCCATGTACTCAGCGAAAACGCAAGGCCGCTCGCGCTCGGTCCTCTTCGACGCCGTCATGTATCAGAAAGTCATCGCCCGGCACCAGCTCGAAGGCGAGCTGCGCATAGCCGTGCGGGCCAACGAATTTCGCACGCTCTATCAACCGATTCTAGCGCTCGACAACTCCCGCGTCGTCGGCTTCGAGGCGCTCGTGCGCTGGCAGCATCCGTCGCGCGGTTACCTGCCGCCGGCGGAGTTTCTCTCGGTCGCCGAGGAGAGCCGCGCCATCATCGCGATCGACCGCTGGGTGCTGCGGAAAGCGTGTCGCGACTTGAGTTCTTGGCAAGCCGGGCATCGCTCGCGGACGCCGCTGACGCTCAGCGTCAACGTCTCGAGCCGTCAATTCTCCGATCCCCTGCTCGTCGAACAGATTCGCGACGTGCTGCGCGACACGGGCTTCGAGCCGACGCTGCTCAAATTAGAGATTACCGAAAACGTCCTGCTCGAGAATTCCGCCAGCGTCGTGTCCAATCTCGAGGAATTGCGGATGCTCGGCGTCGAGTTGCACGTCGACGATTTCGGCACCGGTTACTCGTCGCTGACGTACCTGCGCGATCTGCCGGTCAGCGCGCTCAAGATCGACCGGTCGTTCATCGACGATATGATGACCAACGCCGGCAGCCGCGAGATCGTGCGCAGCGTCGTGACGCTGGCGCACAATTTCAACCTCACCGCGATCGCCGAGGGCGTCGAGACGGTCGAGCAGATGACGGCCCTGCGGGCGCTCGAATGCGAATACGGCCAAGGCTTTCTCTTCTCCGCACCCATGGAGTGGGACGCCGCTGAGGCCCTGCTCGCGGATCAGGTCGCGATGTCCTAACGCCCCGGGGCCCGAAGCATGGCGGCATGCCCCCGCTCGAGCTCTTCTCGCTCGTCAAGCCGCTGCTCCATCGCTGCGACCCCGAGACCGCGCACGCGCTGACGCTCGGCGCGCTCGAACGCGGGCTCGTCCCCGGCCGCCGGCTCGCCGCGGATCCGATCCTCGCGACGCGGCTGTTCGGCCGAACGCTGGCGCACCCGCTGGGGCTCGCGGCCGGCTTCGATAAGAACGCGCGCGTCGTCTCGCAGATGTTCGGCCAGGGCTTGAGCTACGTCGAGGTCGGCGGCGTGACGCCGCGGCCGCAGCGCGGCAACGTCCGGCCGCGCGTCTTCCGGCTGGCGGAGCACGAGGCCGTCGTCAACCGGATCGGCTTCGCGAATGAGGGCATGGAGCGCGTTGCGCAGCGGCTCGCGCGGGCGCGCGCGCCGGGGCCGCTCGGCGTCAATCTCGCCGCCAACGCCGCCAGCCTCGACCCGGCGCAGGATTTAGTCGTTCTCGCGCGCGGGGATCCCCCCCGCGCCCGCCTAGTTT
>CAXUFI010000091.1:0-277 GCA_964250245.1 uncultured bacterium | reverse complement strand
CTCGCCGACTTCTTGACGCTCGATATCTCGTGCCCGAACACGGCGAACGGGACGCTGTTCCTGCAGCGGCAGCCGCTCGAAGATCTGCTCGGACGGCTGCGGCGTCTCTTCGAGGATCCCACGCTGCCGCGGCCGGCGCTGGTCGCGAAACTCTCGCCCGACCTCGACGCCGCCGCGCTCGACACGGTCCTGGAGGCGCTGACCGCGTTCGGCATCGACGCCCTCATCGTCAGCAATACGACGGCCGCACGGCCGCCGGGTTTGCGCGGCCCGGGCT
>CAXUFI010000090.1:8631-9162 GCA_964250245.1 uncultured bacterium | reverse complement strand
GGCGATATCCTGCTTCCTTTGGGGCGCGTTCCCTGTACGCGCTCGTGGGTGCGCACCGCGCACCATTCGGGCGACCGCGTTCGCGGCGCTGGCAACCGGCATAGCCATCGCCGGCTTCCCGCATAAGACCGCCAACTCCGACGAACACACCTCTCGTTTCGCAGCGACGCTCGTCGACGCGCACGTTGCGGGTGACGATCGCGGCGCCGTCACGCTACGGCTCGCGGACGGTTCGCTCGCGTCGGCGACGCTACCGCTGCCGCTTCCCGCCGCCGGCTCGCGTCTGCTCGTTCGCGGGCGGCGCGTCCTCTTCGACGGTCCGCGCAACCCGGGCGAAGCTTCGCCGCGCGAACTCGCTGCCGAACGTGGCCTGCAATGGCGCATCGCGCGGCCGGCCGTGCTTGCGAGCGAAGACCCCGACTCGCGGGACGTGACGCTCTGGCTCCCGCGCGCACGGGCGTGGGCCTCCGCCCGGCTGCATGCGGAACTCGGCGAGCCGGACGCGACGATCCTCGCGGGCGCGCTCTGGGG
>CAXUFI010000090.1:7709-8621 GCA_964250245.1 uncultured bacterium | reverse complement strand
AGCGCGGCGCGCTGCCGCCGCAGTTGCACGCCGAATTCCAAGATACGGGGACCGTGCACGTTCTCGTTACCGCCGGCTTGCATATCGGCGTCGTTGCCGCGCTCGCCTACGGCGCGCTCGCCGGCCTCGGCTGCGGCCGTCGCAGCGCTTCGCTGACGACGATCGGCATCGTTTGGCTCTACGCGGTCTTTAGCGGCGCGCATCTGCCGTCGGTTCGCGCCGCGACGATGCTCTCGTTCGCGCTCTTGGCGCGCGCCGCGGGACGCGATGCGTTTTCCTGGAACGCGCTGGCGGCGGCGGCGATCGTCGTTGCGCTCTTGCGTCCCGCGTCCGTCGAGACCGTCTCCTTCGCGCTCTCGTTCTCTTGCGTCGCGGCGATCTTCGCGTTCGCGCGACCGTTCTGCGAAGCGGCCCGGCGCTGCGGCCTACCCGATATGGCAAGCGAGATCATCGGCGTATCCGTCGCGGCCCAGGTCGGCACGTGGCCGCTTACCGCGGCGGCGTTTCTCGTGATCGCGCCGTACGCGCCGCTCGCCAACGCTCTCGTCGTGCCGGTCGTCGGCGTGGCGATGCTCGCCGGCTTTGCCGAACTCGCCCTCGCACCGGTACCGATTCTCGGTGCGGGCGCCACGAACGTCGAGCATAGTCTCCTCGGCTGGGTCGCGTTCGTCGTTCGTTTCGTTGCGAATCTGCCGTACGCGCACGTCGTCGCGACGCCGCCGCCGCTCTGGGCGCTCGCGACGTACGACGTGGCGCTCGTCGTCGCCGCCTTCGCGCTTGCGCGAGCGCGCGTCACGCTCGCGGTCGGCGCGATCGCCGCCGCGACGGCGCTCTGCTTGTGGCCGCCCCGGCCCGTCGCGCACGACCTTTCGATTACGGCGATCGACGTCGGCCAGGCGGATGGCCTGCTGA
>CAXUFI010000090.1:0-7699 GCA_964250245.1 uncultured bacterium | reverse complement strand
CCGGGGGCCGGCTCGAGCGCGGCCCCGAGCTCGCTGCCGGCTCGAGCGCCGAGGACGTCGGCACGCGCGTCGTCGTGCCGTTTCTCGTGCGCAGCGGCATCCATCGTCTCGACGCCGTGTTGCTCTCGCATCCGCACGGCGATCATGCGGGCGGCGTGCCGCCGGTGCTACGCACGCTCGAGGCAGACGGTTTCGCAGACAGCGGACAAACGTATCCGGGCCACGCATACCAGGACGCGCTCGACATCGCGCGCCGACGGCACGTACCGCTGCTCGAACCGCGCGGCGGTGACGTCTGGCGCACGAGTGACGGCGTAACGTTCCGCTTCTACGGGCCGACCGAGCCGTACTTCAGCGGCACCCGCAACGATATCAACGACAACTCACTCGTCTTTCGGCTCGAATACGGCCGCTTTCGGATGCTGTTCACTGGCGACGCCGGCGCAGAAACGGAAGCGCGGCTTTTGCAGCACGGCGACGACCTGGCCGCCGACGTTTTGAAAGTCGGTCATCACGGATCGGCATACGGATCGACGCAGAGCTTCATCGACGCCGTGGGAGCGCGCGCGGCGATCATCTCGGTCGGCCGCGATAATCTCTTCGGCCACCCGTCGCCCGTAACGGTCGCGACGCTTACAGCTAGCGGCGTTCGCGTTTTTCGAACGGATCGCAACGGCGCGATCGTCGTGCGCAGCGACGGAGCGTCTTTTAGCGTTACGCCGTTTCTCGACCCTTGAAGTCTTTGGCAGTAGACGGTTAAACGATGTACTATTTCAGAGACGACAGAGGTCGTCTCGAAACGAGTACCGGAAATAATGTCGACACATAACGACCATGGTGCGTCGATGTGAGGCGGAGCGCAATGGTCCCAAAATTCCGACAACGAAGCAATCGCATGCGGCGAGTCCTCTGGTCGATACTCGCGTCGCTCGGGCTCAACGGCCTGCTCCTCATCGTGTACCCGCACCTCGCCTATCGCTCGAGTGAACGGGAGCCGCAGGCGGCCGACGTCTCGGTGCTCCACCTCGAGCGTCGCCGACCACGCCCTTCGCCACGGCCGACGATCTTACGCACACCCGTTCCGGTGCTGCCGCCCCGCGTTGCTCGCGCTACACCGCCACCACCGCCGCCACCGCCGCCACCGCCGCGCCATGCTCTTGCGGCGGCGTTGCATCCGAAGCCACAACACGCTAGACGGGCGCCGCGGTCGACGCCGTTGCCGCGAGACGGCTCGGGCGCACCGTCGATGTCCTTCAAACACGATCAGAGCGTCAAGCTTAGGATGCCGCTCCGATACGACACGCAAGACTTAGGGAACGGCGCGGCCGCCGACATGTCGAAATACGTCGATTTCTCGAAAGCGAAGGGCGCGTTCGTGCCGCAGGTCTGGCTCGTCCATCTCAAGACATCGTATCTCAGCGGCCCGACGTTGCAGGACGCCGTGCACGATATCGTTGCGAGCCTGGAGCCCGACGGCGCGAAGATGTCCGCCAGCAAGCCGCAGCGAGTCTGCCACGGCAAATACGCGGCCTGGTTCCTGTCGTACGCGCAGCCCGGTCAAGACCTCCCGGGTCAGTACGAGAATATTCTGTTCGTCGAAGGGGACACGATGTACCGGGTGATGTATTCGCGCCCGCTCGGCCAACCCGAAGACCCGCAGACGCGCGCGGCGATGAACGCGCTCTGTCCGAGCTAGCGGCGCTCGACGCAGGACCGCAAACGGACGCTCTTCGCGGACGTCACATTCATGCAATGTTTCCGCAGAAGCGCGACTCTTGCGATGGTTGCGGATGCGGCGGGTGAGCGCGGCGCCAAGCGGCGAAATGCGGCAGCGTGACGGACGTCTTTAGTCCGCGGACTCTTGGCGACTTCGAGGACGCGTCGGCATCGATTCCGCTCCGGCAGCTCAACCGGGCCTTCGAACGCGCGCACGTTGTTCCGGGCGATGATCCCGCTGGACTCGAAGGCACCGGCGGAGCGCGCCGCACGCAATTCCGCCGCTACGTCGCCGCCGTCGATCAGCAGGATCCGCAGCAGCGCAATCGACTCGGTGATGCGCTCGGAGCCTTGATCGAGGAAGTGGCTACGTCCAAGAAAGACTACCTCGTGAAGTCGGCCGAGCGCGACGGCTTCGTCTTCATCGACGGCGTCTTTCGGGCGGCGGCTGCAACGATCTCCTTCGCAATCGCGCGCGTCGCGGACTTCGCTCGTATCGATGAATTCGGCAGGCGCTTATCCGTGCTCGCCGATGAACGCCCCGCAGACGCCGTTGCCGGAGCCGCCGAACTCGTCGCTTCCGTTTGCGTGGCCGTGCGCGCTAGCCCGAACGCGCCGGCCGAAATCGCAGCGGTGGGCAAAGGCGCTGCGCTCGTTCATTCGTCTGTCGAGCAGCTATGCGCCGTCGTTGCTCGTCTCAATGAATTGCCGGCCGGAGATCTTGCACCGGGTCATGCTCGGCTCGCGGCCGGCGTCGCTGTCGCGGTCGCGTGCTTCCTTGCCGAGACGTACGCGATACGCGAAACGGCGGTCACCGGCGGCAGGCCGCGCACGTGATGCGAGCGGAGTAACTTCTATTCGCCCGCTACGCGACGCCATCTCGGCACGGCCGGACGCGGGCGTCAACGGCCGCGACTTTCTCGTTCTCTGGGCCGGCCAAACACTGAGCGTCTTCGGCAGCGCGATCTCGATGTTGGCGCTGCCGAGCACGGCCATCTTGCTGCTGCACGTTAACGCTTGGCAGCTCGGTGTGATCGAGGCGCTCGCCTACGCCGCATTTCCCGTTCTCGGGCTGTTCGCCGGCGTTCTAGCCGACCGCCTATCACGTCGCCGCATCATGATCGTGGCGGATCTCGTGCGCGCCGTCGCGCTCGGCTCGATCCCGCTTACAGCCGCTCATGGTTCGCTTACCTTTATGCAGCTGGCGATCGTCGCGCTCGTCACCGGCATCGGTTCGGTGTTCTTCGATATCGGCTACCAGTCGTACGTACCGGCAGTCGTGGCGAGAGGTGAGTTGTCGCGGGCGAATGCGCGCCTCGAAGCGATGCGTTCGGCCGCGCAAATCGGCGGCAACGGGTTCGCCGGCTTGCTGATCTCGACGCTCGGCGCCGCTCGCGCGGTCGGCGTCGATGCCCTGTCCTTCGTCGTTTCCGTCGCCTCGCTAATCGCTATCCGTAGCCGCGAAGCGCCGCTCCAAGGCTCGAGCGCGGGCACGAGCACGTTCTACGGCGACCTCCGGCGCGGTATCTCGAGTGTATTTGGTTCGCCGGTGCTGCGAACGATTGCGGGTTGCACGGCAACGAGTAACTTCGGCACTTCGATGCTGTCGGCCGTCTTCTTGATTTTCGCATATCGCGAGCTGCACGTATCGGCGGTGACGCTCGGGTTCGTACTGGCCTGCGCGAATCTCGGCTTTATCGGCGCCGCGTTCGCGACCCGGCTGACGCGACGGTTCGGCTTGGGCCGCACGCTCGTCGCCAGCATGCTCGTCAGCGGCCTCGCGCCGCTGCTCTTGCCGCTCGCACTTCACGGCGCGGCATTACCCGTTCTGTTCGTTAGCGAGTTACTGCAAACGTGCGCGGTACCGATCTATAACATCAACCAAGTGAGTCTACGTCAAACGATCGTGCCGCAAGCCTTGCAAGGCCGCATGAACGCCACGATGCGGACGCTCGTGTGGGGCACGATGCCGTTCGGCGCCCTAGCCGGCGGCGTGCTCGGTAGCGCGCTCGGCATCGTACCCGCGATCTGCATCGCGGCGGCCGTCACGAGTTGCGCTTTTCTCTGGCTACTGCTAGGACCGGTTCGCCGTCTACAAGCGTTCCCGGCATGACGCAGCGGCCGAGGAGCGCCTCCGCCGCCAGCGGTTTCGAGAAATAGAAACCCTGCCCGAGCGTACAACCGTTCTCGCGCAGAAAATCGCGTTGCAGCTGCGTCTCCACGCCCTCGGCGACGATCCGCAAGCCGAGCGTGCGTCCGATGTCGAGAACGGCGCGCACGATCGCTTCATCGGTCTCCGCGTGCTCGCGGCCGACCTCGCGCAGCAGCTCGGCATCGATCTTGAGCGCGCCGACGGGCAGATGTTTTAACGAGCGCAGGCTCGAGTAACCGCGGCCGAAATCGTCGAGCGCGCTACGCACGCCGAGCGCCCGCAGTTCCGTCAGCTTCGCCGCCGCGTCCTGGGGCACGCGCCTGATGAGCGTCTCCGTGATCTCGAGCCACAGCTGCGACGCGGGCAAGCCCGACGCTGCGAGCGCCGCCGCGACGCTGCGCACGAACTGCGGATCCTCGATTTGACGCGGTGAGACGTTGACCCACACGGTGCCGCGCCCTCCGGCGTCCGCCCAGCGGCGCCCGAAGCGGCACGCCTCCTGCAAGACCCACGTGCCGAGCGCGACCGTCAGACCCGTCTCTTCGGCGATCGCCATGAAGCGTTCGGGGCCCATGAGGCCGAGGTGCGGGTGCCGCCAGCGCAACAGCGCCTCCGCCGCCACGGTCGCACCGTTATCGAGCGCGATTTGCGGCTGATACACGATTTCGAATTCGTTCTTTTCGAGCGCGCCGCGCAGCGACGATTCGATTTCGAGGCGATCGAAGCTCGGCTCGTGCGCGGCCGGCAGATAGAAGCCGATGCGTTCGCCGCTCGCCTTCGCGGCGTACATCGCGCTATCGGCGAGCCGTAAGAGTTCCGACGGCTCCTGCGCGTCGGCCGGGAAGAGACTCACGCCCATGCTGCCCGCGACGAAGATCTCCTTGCCGGCGCAAACGAAACTCGGCTCGAGCATCGCCGTGAAACGTTCGGCGAGGCGGCGCGCGTCGTCGGCGCTTTCGACGTCCGTCATCAGCAGTAGAAATTCGTCGCCGCCCATGCGCGCGACGGTGTCTTGCGAACGCACGCCGCGCTGCAATCTGCCGGCGACTTCGCACAGTAACCGGTCGCCGGCGAGGTGGCCGAGACTATCGTTGACGACTTTGAAGCGATTGAGATCCATGAGCCCGATCGCGACGCCGCGGCCGGTTCGTTTCGCGGCCGCGATGGCCTGCGCCATGCGATCTTCGAATAGCGCCCGATTCGGTAGCTTCGTCAACGGGTCGTGCAGCGCCATCTGCTCGAGCCGCCGGCGCGTGTTATCGGCCTCGATCGCGATCGACGCGACGTGCGCGGCCTCATGCGCGAACTCGAGTTCCGCGGCCGCGGGCGTGCCCGAATACGGGCGATAGATCGCGAGCGTGCCGAGCACGTGCCGCTCGGCGTCGACGATCGGCGTCGACCAGCAGGCCTCGATCGAAGCCTCGGCGGCGCTGCGCGCGTACGCGTCCCAACGGCCATCCGTCTTGATATCCGCGGCGATCACGGTTTCGCGGAAAAACGCCGCCGCTCCGCACGAGCCGCGGTCGCCGCCGATCTCCATGCCGTCGATCTGCGCTAAGAACGCGGCCGGTACCGAGGGCCCAGCGCAGACGTTGAAGAGGCGGCCCTCACGCGCGATCATAAAACCGCACGTCGCGTTCGGCATCGCGTACTCGACGCAGCGGACGAGGCTCGCGAAGATCTGCTGCAAGGGTGCGCCGTTGGCCGCAAGCTCGAGGGCGGCCAGCCGATGCCGCTCGATGAGCCCTCGCCGGAGCAGTTCGATCCGCGCCTGATAGTTGCGCACGACGAGCGCCGCGAGTTCGTCGAGCAGGAGACGCTGCGCCGCCGTAAGGGCGCGCGCTTCGCGATCGAGCACGCGTACTTCACCGAGCCGGATACCCTCGACGTCGAACAACGGCGCGGTCGCGACCGGCACTCCCGCGGCGGGCCCCAGACCCGAGCCGAATTGCACCCAAGGCGAATCGGCTTCGCCGAATTCCAAAACGGCGTTGGGAGCTTCGAAGACGTGAGCGATTAAACGCGCGAGCCCGGTAAAGATATCGCCCGACACGCGGTCCGCGCAGAGCCCCCGGCGCAGAGCGCCGCTGTCGATTTGCGTTTCGCAGACCCGATCCGTAACCACGTTCAAACCCTGCCTGACTCGCTATGACGATCGCTCGGCTATTTTCGTTAAAGCAATCGTTGGCCTCGTATCGCAACGTGCAGAAATCCATACACGTTAGTTAATCCGGGTAATACACGATCGCGCAAGCGCGCTCTCTAATCTCCGTCTCATTCGGCGCTCGCGTTTCGCTTATAAGCGGTCGCGACTGCGCGCGCGAACGGCGCGCTCCGCAAAGATATCCGCCGCTACGAACGTAAAGAGACGTTAATGGTTACGCGGTAAAGGAGCATCGCCATGGGTTCGAGGCCCCGCAGCGCGTCGCCGTGGATCTTGCTCGCCGCGATCGTCGGTTCGAGCATGGCCTTTATCGACGCGACCGCGGTGAACGTCGCGTTGCCGTCGATCGGTAAAGAGCTGCACGCCGACGCCGCAAACCTGCAATGGGTAATCGAAGGCTACGCGCTCTTTCTCTCCGCGCTCATCTTAACCGGCGGTTCGCTCGGCGACATCTTCGGCCGCCGGCTCGTGTTCGTTATCGGGATCGCGGTATTTGCACTGTCGTCGCTCGGTTGCGCGTTCGCGCAGAGCGTCGTCGTCCTCGATATCGCGCGCTGCGTGCAAGGCGCGGGCGCCGCATTAGCGACGCCCGGCAGTCTCGCCCTCATCAGCGCTAATTTCGAAGGCGCCGAGCGCGGCCGGGCCATCGGCACGTGGTCGGGCTTCGGCGCGATCACCGCGGCGCTCGGGCCGCTCCTGGGCGGCTGGCTGACCGAACACGCATCCTGGCGCTACGTCTTCCTCATCAATTTGCCGTTCGCGCTCGTCGCGATCGCAGCGGCGCTCGCGCGCGTCCCCGAGAGCCGCGACGAATCCGCCGATCGTCAGGTCGACGTCGCCGGCGCCGCGCTCGCCACGCTCGCCCTGGGCGCGCTCACGTACGGGCTGATCGACGAACAAGGCGCACGCGCGCTCGGCTCCGGCGCGCTCGTCTCGCTCGCGGGTGCCGTCGTGCTGGGCGTATTTTGCGCGTACGAAGCGCACGCCGCGCGACCGATGATTCCGCTCGGGATCTTTCGCAGCCGCGCGTTCACCGGCGCGAACGTCTATACGTTTCTGCTGTACGCGGCGCTCGGCGGGAGCTTCTTCTTCATTCCGTTCGACTTGCAGAACGTTCACGGTTATACGCCGACGGCGGCGGGCGCCGCGATGCTGCCGTTCATCGTCATCATGTTCCTCGCGTCGCGCTGGTCGGGCGGCCTCGTGGCCTCGATCGGCGCGCGAACGCCGCTCGCGCTCGGCGCTCTGCTCGCGGGTCTCGGATTCGTCGCCTACGCGCGCATCGGCACCGGCGGCTCGTACTGGACGACGTTCTTTCCCGCCGCGGCGATCCTCGGCGCCGGCGGTGCGCTCTTCGTCGCGCCGCTCACCACGATCGTGATGGATTCCGCCGTCACCGCGCATGCCGGCGCGGCTTCGGGAATTAACAATGCCGTCTCGCGCGTCGCCGGGCTGCTCGCGATCGCGGCCCTCGGCATCGTGCTCGCGGGCACGCTCTATAACGACTTCGACGCGCACGTCGCCCGGCTGGCGTTATCGCCCGCGTCGCAGCAGATGCTCGGCCGCGGTCGCGGCGGCCTCGCGACGGGCAGCGCGCCCGCGGGCCTCCCCGCACGAGACCGCGCGGCCGTGCGCGGCGCGCTGCACGACGCGTACACGGCCGGTTT
>CAXUFI010000089.1:0-9235 GCA_964250245.1 uncultured bacterium | reverse complement strand
GGCCGCTTCCAATTTTACCCTACCGTCTCGTACACCACTCCCTGGGGCGCGATCTCCTCGATCATAAAAGGGTCTCCAATTTAATGGAATGGCACGTCATTACTGTTAGGCCGGTTGAAGCTTAGGGCGACCGCCTTTTGCGCCGTTACGTCTGGCAGCATCGGCTTTAGCCTCTGTCTTTGCGCGTCCCCCAAGGCGTTGAATATTAAAGCCGAGCAGATCTCGTAGAAGACCTGGGATGGAAATATCAACGTCCAATGAACGTAACGAGATAGCGTCGCCACCGATCGCAAGCGTTAAGTCGTCTTGTAACGCGTTTTCGGGTGCCTCAGCGATTTCGTCGATTAGACGAAGGGGGATGTCTAGCGCGACACCAGATCGCATAAGTAGATGTATCGTGTTGTCTTTACGCGAGTATTTTACATTCGACGCACTTGTTAGATAACTGCGTTCATCTTCTAACCGTTGGCGTTCTGCCAGGACGCGTATATCGTCTGGAATTATGAGCTTTACGCCATGTCTTTTCATGGATGATGCTTTCTCCAGATGTTCCAGCAGGCCACAAGGTTGTCCGCGACGATCTTCATCGCTCGCTTAACCTCAGAGCTTTTCGGTTGAGCGCCTTTAAACGAGTGGTACTCGACTGTGTTGTCGCCAAGCATTATTTTTATGGCGCTTCCGTTTTTCTGCACGTGAACATGAGCTGGCGGGTGTTCATCGCGGGTGTAAACGTCTACCCGATAGCCCTCGATGTTGATAACCGTCGGCACAGTATAACCTAGCTAGCTGGGATATAGCAACCGGGAACCGGTTACTTTTGTCCCTGCACAAGCCAGTACTCCATGCCGTCAAGCACGATTTTCTTCCGCCGTACGCCGCTCGGCTAGCGTATTTGGCCGTCGTCGAGGAAGTTTGCAAGCAACCAGGCTAGCAACAAGACGACGTCTTCTCGTTGGCCTTCAGTCTTGAGCCTTTGGCGGATCTCCTCAAACAGGGGCGTTCGCTCGGGTAGGGCTGGCATAGCGAACATGTGTTCGTATATGTGAGTCGAACTCCTGTCTTAGAGGCTCTATATTGCGGTCCCTTCGGAGGACCGCCCCTATATATGGCGTAAGTAGGGGTTAATAGCCTCTCAAAGTGGAGTGCCACCGATGAAATGCCCGAGTTGTTCCGATTCGACCGGGTCGTCGTTTTCGATACGCGCGCTGAAAATGGCCGTATCCGACGACGCCGTCGATGCGTTGTCTGCGAATCATCGATGGACGACCTGGGAGCTTTCCGAATCCACGCTAGACGCGCTAGCGGCGCTCGACGCGCTCAAGACGCTGCTTGTTGCGAGCTAACCGTGCGCTTCGGGACCACGAGGACGGCCGCATGACGTAAAAATAAAGCCCCCCGGCCGGAGCCGCGGGGCTTGAAATCTTTGGGCTGCTTTCTTCCTCTGTGTCTCGCGTCTAGTTTGGCGACCCGCCGCGCGACCAGACCCCTGAAAGCTAACCCTACTTCGCCGCCGCGGGATAGCCCGGGGCTGCTTTCCTTGCACACGCCTACATTTGTATGCATTGCCGTGCGCTGTCCCTATTTGTAGCGCCGGCGCAATCACCTCCCTCGAACGAGAAGAAAGCGCCGCCGATTTCAACTGCGATCCTCCCGGAACGCGTTCCGGATATTGAAGACCCCGTCGAACGATTCGCCCGCAGCTTGCCGTATCACGTGCGATGCAAGGATGATTTATCGGCCGGCCTCGCCTGGGCGCCGCGCGACGTCGCGCTTCGGCAGCGTGAGATCGCGCCGGACCCCGAGGGTTGGCGCACGTCGCTGCGCTTCGACATCGATTGCCCTTGCGATGGTCAGCCGCACGCAAAACTCGGCTACTGCTCGCTCGCGGCAACATTTTGGCAAGGAGTCGGCCTGCCGGAGCCGAGCTTCACGGTCGTCAACCCGGCCAACGGCCACGCACACTTCGTTTACCAGCTCCGGGGCTGGTTGCAGATCGATGGCTGCGACGCCCGGCAGTTAAAGGCCGTCCGCTATTACGCGGCGATCGAGCGGGCGTACACGAAGGCGCTCAGGGCCGATCCGGGTTACGCGGGGCTCGTTCATCATAATCCGCTGTCGCCGCGCTACAGCGCCCGCGTAGGGCCCAAAACCCCATATTCGCTTCGGACGTCGCCTCGTACGTAACGCTCGCTCCGACGCCGCGCCGGCGGGAGCCCGAGATCCGTTGCGTCGGCCGGAACGTCGAGGTCTTCGACCGGCTACGTTTTTGGGCGTACGGGGCCGTCGGCGAGTGGCGTTGTGGCGCGCAGCTCGAGTGGTCGGGCCTCGTCGCACAGCGCGCGCTGACGATCGCGGAAACCGTCCGGGAAAGCTACCCGGGCGCCTCGCACGCGTTCAGCGCGAAGGAAGTGCTGGGTATCGCCAACTCGGTCGCCGGCTGGGTGTGGCGCCGCTATACGGGCGCGAACCTTGTGCTTGCGCAGGCGCGCGCGGCGGTGAAGCTCGCCCACGATCCCGCTCGAGCGAAAGCCAGGCGCCGCGCCAACGGCAGTATGCCGCGCGAAGCATACCTCGCCGTCGCCCAATGCCCCGCGGGTCGCTCGTCAAAACGAAAAGCAGGAATAGACTCCAAGAAGAAGCCGCCTTTTTCTCGGTTTTTGGTCATCGGCGCCGCGCACGGCTCTTTTTGGGCGGTTCCGGGGCGCGGTCGGCCGATCTCGACTGCGTTTGCGACCGCTCGGCCTCGCGTTTCAGCGTTTCGGCGCGATCGGTGCGCTGTTTGTAAAGCGCGTTCAATCGGTCGAGCGTCTCTTCTTCCGCATCTTTTCGACTATGCAGCCAAGCTCCAAAGTCTTCCGGCTGGTGCGCTCGAACGATCGCGGCTTCAGCTTTGCGCTGCTCTAAGCGTAGTCGCTTCTTCTCCTTGGAATCGGCACTCTTAGCTTTTACGCGGTACTGGGTGGCCAGCTCCCGAAGCTCGAGGTCGCGTCGGTTGCGCATGGCCGTCCATTCGCGTTCCCACGCTTGGCGATCGGGATTCCCGGCGCTCATGCGCTGCGCCGCGACGTTGCGGGCGTAGTTAGTATCCGGACCGCCGCGCTTCGCCACTTGCGGCGCAATATCGACGGCGGTGGTCTTTGCGATTATTCGGTCGCGCAGGTGCTCGGCAAGGGCTGCTGCGTCTCCGAACGCTGTCGTGGGAACCAGTACGCGCAGCGCTTCTTTCGGCCGGCCGATCAGGACGTGGAAAGCCTCCGCGGTCGCAGCGCCGTCAACGATGCCGCCGAGCGCGCGCACGGACGCGCCCTGAGCTCGCGCGATCGTTGTCGCATACCCGTGATCCCAGACTAGATACTTGCGCGAATCGAATTCGACGACGTCGCCTGTGCGATCCAGTCGGACGCCGATCTGCGTCTTCCCGGTTCGTATCACGGTCCCGGTGTCGCCGTTCACACACTCCTAAGTGCGTATTGTTCTCGCCAAAAATGAACCGGTCGCCGATCGCGAGTCCCCGGGAGCCGCCATCCGTCAGATATCGGTGTTCGTATCCTCGATCATCGCGGCGCCGCAGCAGTTCCTCATTCAGATATCGCACGGAGTCCCGATCTGCCGCGACCAGCAGCACGTCGTCAGAGGTCTTCTTCTCCGACTCGTACCAGGCGACGGCATCCGAAATTGCGACGTCCTTCGTCGGCACGAACGCCAGCGCGTCGTTCTCGTGAAGCACGCCCACAGCACGCGCGAAAATGTTTGAATCTTCGCGCTCGATACCGTTCGCGGTCAGTGCGACCGCGCGCTGATGCCATTCATGCCGTTGGCGCCGGTTCTCGGTCAGTTCGGCAAACGTGCCTGCGGCACGGGCTTCGGCCTCGAGGATGCGCCAAGCGCCGCCGGCGCCGACGGCCTGGATCTGCCGCGGATCGCCGATCGCGACCACGCTCGTCTCGCGTTCGCGCGCCAAGCGCAACAACGCGTGCATCGTGCGAGAATCCACCATGCCGGCCTCGTCGATAACGAGTACGCCGCGGCGGGGAATCAGCTCGCGTTTGGGTTGGTCGGCGAGTAGCGCAAAAGCAGTGTTCACGGCGCCGAAGCCCGCCTCAACCTCGAGCCGAATCGCCGCCGCCTGCGCAATCGTGACGCCGCGGATGGGCTGGCCTGCTAGCTCGGCATCTCGCCGGAGCGCTTCCATGATTGTCGTCTTGCCGGCGCCGCTGTTCCCCAGAATTACGACGAGGCCGCCGTGGACGGAAAGGGCGGTCTTTTGCTCCTCAGATAGCTTGAAAACCCATTCCGGCGTGGAACGCTCAGCCTCCATCGCGGAGCATGCCTTCGCGCGCCGATCGGCGGAGAACGCAGTGTCTAACTGTTGGGCCAGCGCACGCGCGTCGATTGCTACCTGCTGCTCAATCTTTAGCATTTGTTTTGTAGTCCAGACACCCTCCGCGACGTTAGGCGAAAGTAGCACCAACGACTTGTCTTCGGCGAAAACACGATCGCTTAGCCGTTCAATTTCGCCCACGTCTGAAATGCGATCGACCAGGAAGCGGTCAATGTCGTCGCGCCCGAACGTGCTATTCGATTGGGTAAGCGCACGCGCGACGAGTCCGGGGTCGCGATCCACGGCGGCAATAAACGCTTGCTCGACGGCGAGTTCATCGCCAAGCACTCGCGGGTCTCGGAGCGTCGCGCGCAGCTCCTTCTCCATCTTTACAGTCAGCACAGCGACCTCGCCCTCAACGAGTAATCGACGTGTTTCAGCGGCGAGCTCGACGCGCTGTTTGGCTTTAAGGGCTTGGACTGCTTCTTCTTGCGACAAGCTTTTCGCGCCGACGTTTGCGGCCTTGGCTTGCTCCATCTCTTCCCGTTGTCGATCCCGCAATCGCGCCGTAGAGACGTCGCGCAACTGCAAACGGCCGCTGCCGTCAACCTGCAGTATCGTTCCAAGCCGTGCGGCCGTGTTCATTAAGTCAATCGGATGCACGCGTTCTCCGTTGTCTTCGGCTTGCCGCAGTATTGCGCGAAGCCGCGGCTCGATGCGAGCCTCCGCGTAACGTGCGAACGAGCCTTCGCGGGGCGCATTATCAAGGTAGCGCGACCGCTCGAGGGCGATCAGCCGCTCCTCGCGGTCTTCACGCCGCCATGCGAGCCGCTCGGGGACCGTCGAGTCGCGGATGAACGCGGTTCCATCCGAGCCGCGGTCCACGACGGCAAGCCCGCGATCGTGAAAGAGGCCAATCTCCATCTCGACGGCGCGGGCTGCCCGATCAATTCGCGTATTGATGCGCTGGTGATTATACGCTCGTAGCGTAATCGGATTTATGCCTGACCGCGCGACGTGCACGTGCAGCAATAGATGACCTTCCTTATCATCATAGCTGTCCCGATGGGCCGCCATTACCATGGCCGCGTTGCTAAAGCCAACACGCTCATACACACGCCGCACGGCCTCAAGGGCTTGCTCGTCACTAAGGCCATGGTCGTTGCCGAAAGCGAAGACCTCGTGATGCGCTGGCGACTTTGTACGCTTATTTGCCTGGTGAAGGGCCTGCATTTCGACGTCGGCGGTCGCGAGCATCCCTACGTTCATCGCTAGGATCGACGACGGACGGACGCCTCCACCAATGGCCGGGCTCCACACCTCGCCAACGCCGTACGTCGGTCGCAAGAGACTCTCGGTAATGAGTTCGTGGTAAGACGCATTACGGACTTCCCACTCCTGTCTTTTCGCACCGAGTTCGTAGCCCAAAATATACCTACAAACACCCTTAGCGCTGCCGCCGTCCATCGGCGGCGGGCACGGCTTAAATAGCACCCGTTTTTTGAGCACCCCTAATAACAAGCGCTTTAAATTGTTCCTTACTAAGGCTCGTATGAATTTTTACAATCGTTCCTTCTTCAGACAACTCCATGAGTAAAAGCACTTCCTCCGGCGTTGTGTGCTCATCAACGCTCGCAATGACACGCGGCATGTGGTCGCCGCGTTGTCGGCCCAGATACGATTCGATCGCGTGGAACATCGTTGTTCCCACGTATGTATCGTCGGCACGTGATTGAGCGTGACGTGCAATCGCGCTGGAAAGCAGGGGACTCATATTATTCGATTCCTCCAAAATGTCCGTAGTATCGGGCGTCGCGCTTGGCGACCTCGCGATCGTAGTCCGCGCGCAAGGCGAGCAGAGTTTGCCCGATCTCCCAACGCAGCGACATTAGGTCGCCGTGCAGTAATTCAATGTCTTCGCCGGCGCGGGTTCGCTCAGCAACGGCTTCGAGCGCCGCTACCGTGCGGTGCATGAGTACGGCCGGGCCGAGCGCCCATGCCGAAGACGGGTACGCAGTCGCGAGCGCCTGCAGTTGGTCGTTCGGGATGGATCCGTTCGGCGTGAACTCGTCGGGCGTTTCTGCGATAAGCCCCTGAGCAATGAGTGCTTCGAGGTAAGCTCGCAGCGAGCGGTAGCCGGCGCCTTCGGCTGCAATCCGAGCGCGCTCGAGCATCGCTGGGCTGATGTTCGTCGGTACCGGGACTGTTTTACGTAACGGTGGCCTGCGGCGCTTCGGCTCGCTCACGCTTATTAGTTCGTCGTCGGCCCGTTTTGTGCCTTGGCACAAACCTGCCTGTCTTGTCTAACTTGTGCCGAAAAAAAATAAGTCTGCCCTATCGTTAATCAACGATAAAAAGCGAGAACATACCGAGCAACTAAACCTATAAGAAACCGAGGATAGACGAGCATCTGGACGATAAAAGCTAACAGTTAAAACGAAGGTAATACAGATGTGAAGCGTACTAAGAAAAGAGGTAAAAAAGACACGGTTCCGAGATGTGGACGAGATAAAGCGAGCGTAGCCCGTTCTAGTAAAAGAGAAATTTGCGAAAGAAAGCGAGTATCGGCGAGGATAACGAGCAGAAACTAAGCAGAAAGCGCGAGCGGAGCGACAAATAGGCAGCGCATCGATCTCCTCGTCGAGGGATTCGTGCGGCTTTCGCTACGCCATTTGCGGCGACGAAGAACCGGCCGGGGAGGTTATGCCGCCTAGCGTCGTTTCGACTGAAATTTTGCTTAGAGACCTGTAGCGGCTTAGCGATCGCGGTCGTCTTGCGCTTTGCCTGCGCCGCCTACGCTGGCACTGGTAAGGAGTTCATAGCGCATCGGCTGCTCGCGCTGCCGGCAGCGGTTGGCCACCTTTAGGATTTCGGTTCCCTCGGCTGCCTTGATCCAGCGCCAAGCAGTAGGCTAAGGGCGAGCAAGACACGGTGCAATACTTCACACTACGAGTGTCCTTCGAGTAGGTCGTCGGCCACGCCAAGGCGAGGAACAGGAAAGCGTGACACGCGCGGCACCGCGCTGCGAACGGCCGGGGCGGGTGTAGCCGTCTAGAGCGACTGGAAGCTCGCCGAACGCGCAACGGCTCGACTGCCGCGACGTCGCGCCGCAATTGCGCTCCGATAGGGCCTTTTCCGACCGATAACGGCGCAGGACACGTCTTTCGCAACCGAGCCGCTCCCCTGGGTCATCGCGACCGCCTAAAACACGTCCTGAGGCAAGATTGGCCCTTTTTTTTGGGGCCGCCGCGCCCGTTTCGAACCCTCTTGGGTGCCGACACCTGTCCGATACCCTGTCGGATAGGCTGCTTTGCGCGCACAAGACTGTACTAACGCGACAGCCTGGCGTTACAATCGGACCACCTGGTCCAGACTGCTGCTTTTCTAGTTGCTTCAGCGTTACGGAAACGAGGGCTGTAGAACAGGACATGGTGGACGGTGACTCTTCACCCGGTCAATCGCTTGGTAAAGGTACAGCGCCGGACACGTAGTTTTGCTATAATTATGGCATGCGGAACGTTATCGACTTTGCGCCCCATCGCGAAGCGCGGCCGATCGCGCTGCCGATCGCCTCGCCGCTGGCCCCGCCCGCCTCGTATCGCGACGTCATGGCGGCGCTACGCGGTCTGCACCGGGTTCGCGGCTTCCGGTCCGATCCATGGATCAGACATTCCCTGCGTCGAACCTACGATCAGCTCGTCGAGCGAGCGCGTACGATCGCGCCGTCACCGGCGAAGTTCGCCGCCGACATTCGTGCTTTGGAGCAAGTGAAGGCGGGCTAGCAATGACCCGGCGGCACATCCTGCCCCGGTACCTTTCTGACGCAACTCCCTCATCCGCCCTCCGCACCTGGGCGCGCATTTTCCAAAGCTCGACCGTTCGCTTCAGCGAACGTGTCGCGGTGTTAAATACCGAATCTGTTCTCCTGGTCTGTTCAATAGTCTATTAGGGTGCCATTTCTGACACCCCTGGGCTGGCGGTTTCTGACACTCCTGGGGGTGGCGGTTTCTGACACCAAGATAATGTAGGAACGGTACCAGAGGAGAAAGACTTGTCTGAACTTGTTTAGACAAATCTGAACTTGTTCGGATATTATTAGACTTAGTTGAGGGATTAGCCCGACGGGAGGGGCCGGATACTTGCTTTTCGAGGGGCGACACGTATTGGTAACTCCGGTAGGCGGCGTGAAAAGCGCAACCGTAGTTGAACCGGTGTTGAACCGTAGTTCAAACAGCGGCAAAAATCAGGCTGAACTCGTCAGCTTGCGTGCCCGTCGTTCTTTCGGGAGTGCGACATACTGCATACATCGAGCTGGTGCCCGTGCGTTGCTGAATCGTAATAGCACCCCGCGCCTCAAGATTGCGAAGCGACCTTTGAGCGGCGCGTTCTTGAATCCCGGCTTCTCTCGCAATCAGCCTAACACTCGGATAACAGGACCCGGTCTTTTGATCAGCATGTCCGCAAAGGATAATAAAGACTTTTAGATCGTTGCATTTTAGTCGCGGAACCCATTCTAATGGCACTATGGCGAACTGCCCGCGACAGTACGAGCTCCGACTCTTCTTTGGTGACTTTCTGCAGGACGTATCAGTTTCAAGTGTTGCTTGCATTTCTCTCCGCTCTTAGCAGAGGAACCGCAGCCCGTTCTTCGCGAAAAAAGACTAGGACTCGGTGCCTCGGCGTGGTGCCCTCGCGCGCGAAACTTTCCAGGAGACGCGCATGCGAGGGTTGGTGAAAATCAAAGGTGCCAGTCTCTTAAGAAGCCGTTTCGTATCAGCGACGCGGCTTCTTCATTAACTAAAAGAAATTTGCAGCGCGGTTCGCGTTCCTGGTGGCTCCTGCACGCCGTATTAGGCAGATGGATCGCGCCCCAGGGAGTGGTGTACGAGACGGTAGGGTAAAATTGGAAGCGGC
>CAXUFI010000088.1:0-9246 GCA_964250245.1 uncultured bacterium | reverse complement strand
ACCAGCCGAGGCGTGCGGGATCGTGATGGAAGGTGAGGTTATCGAGCGGCGCGCCGGTTGCCGATGAATTTACCGCAATCGCAAGTGCCGCACTAATGTTATGCGCGTCGGTAACGGTGATCGAGCACGTGCCCGGCGCGGAAGGAGTTACCGTAACGGTTTGTCCGGTGACGGTCGCGCCGGCGACGCCGGTGCAGCCCGATACCGTGTAGGGCAACGTGCCGCCGCTCGCCGTAACGTTTTGCGAGGCTGCGAATTGGGTGGCGAAGCCGAGTGACGACGGCGCTACCGTCACGACCGGCGCCGCCGCGGTAACGTTGACGATGATCGTCGTGCTCACCGCCGGATTCGAGCTGTCCGATAGCCCGAGCGTGCAGCCGCCGCTGGCTACGGGCGATATGGAAATCGTGCCTCCGGAGACGGAAGCGCTCGCGACCCCGCTGCAACCCGTCAGGCTGTAGGGCGCCGTGCCGCCCGAGACGGTGACGGTCTGCGCGGCGGCCGTGGTCGAAGCGAAGGTTACCTGCGACGCGCTGGTCTTAAGCGGCGGTGACTTTCCGACTTGAATCTTGGCCATCATGCCGCCGTCCTCGTGTTCGAGGATGTGGCAATGGAATAGGAACGTCCCGATGACGAGCGGATCGGTAAAATCGAGCAGGACTTTAACCGAGCCCGGCCCCGACGACGTCGCTGCCGGAACGTTGACGTTGTCCATCACGAACTGCTGCGATTGCGTGGCGCCGTTGATCGCCTCGACGACGAAGTGAATCTGATGGATGTGAAAGGTGTGGACTTGCGTCGAGTTGTTGACGATGGTCCACTCTTCGGTCGTGCCGCTCTGGACGTAATACATCGGCGCCGCGGCGGGATCGTAGGCGACGCCGTTGATCGTATCCTGATCGCTGTAATAGATGGTGCGCGTGTTGGAGACCGCGGCGGCGCGAATCCCCGCGGCGGATACCGAGCGCGCGTGGAAGCGATAGAGGCGCGCGCCCGCCAGACGACGCTGGGCATGATGCAGACGCAGCAGATCGGTCGATGAGGCGTTGGGGTTGATCGTTGCGAGGACCGCCGCCGGCATCGGGTTCCCGGTCTGTCCGGAATCGACGCAATTGGTGCGCAGGGCGGCCGTACCCGCCGCCGGTCCCGTGATGATGAATTCGACGCGGCTGCCGGGTGGAACGACGTAGTGCGAGACGGTCATGGAAGAAGGCGTGTTGACGCCGCTCGAGAGCGGGACGCCGTCGAGAGCGACGATCTGCAATTGCGCGTTATCGACCGCGACGTCGAGGTAGCGGTCGGCGTCGGCGTTGACCAGGCGCCAGAACTGCTGCTCGCCGGGCCGGATGGCGATGGTCGGCTGCGTCTGGCCGTTCAGCGTCAACGCGTACAGTGCGGGCTGCGGGCTCGACGCGTTGCACTGACCGTCCGCGGCCGTGTTCGTCCGAATGAAGCGCCGGTAGTTCGGGTTCGTCACGACGTACGGATTGCGCGTGAGCTTCGTCGTCGCGCCACGCACCAAGCCCATGCTGGTGTGCGCGGTCGCCGCACGGCTCGCGAACGCACTCGCCCGGACGTTCGTACTGCCGCGGACGGCGGCATTGCGCACGACGCCGCCGTGCCGCATCGCCCAACGCATGGCGAGCATCTGCGCGCGATTCGCCGCCGGGAGTTGCTGGCCGGAAAGCAGCGCTTCGCGAGCGATGAGGATGCGCTCGGGCATGTTCGCGACTTGCGGTGCGTACTGCACGATACCGTCGATGATCAGCGCGCCGGAGAGTCCCGCGAGCGTATCGCGCTCGGTCTCGCCGTGAACGTGCGTGTGATACCAGTACAGGCCGGGCGGATGATTCGTGGGGATGGTGATGCGATAGTTCAGCGTCTGGCCGGGCGCCGCGAGCATGTCGATCGAGTCGTCGGCCGGCGCGACGGGGCTGACGTGCAAGCCGTGATAGTGCAGGTTGACGTCGTTCGTGTAACCGGACTCGGGTGGCGGCGCCGCGAGCGAATTCTTGAGGTTAACGACGAGCGTGTCGCCGGGCAGGAGGCGCAGCGTCGGCGGCGTCGCCGAGCCGTTGTAGACGAGCGTCGGATTGCCGGAAGACGGATCGGCCTGCGCGGTGAGATTCAACGTGAGGTTGCCGCCGGAGCTCCGCAATTCGGGCGGATTGACGAGGCCGGGAGCCGCAGGCGTCGGGATCGGCAGGGGAGTCGACGATCCGCCTTGCGGGCAGGTATAGCGGTAGGGATGGTTCGCCGGCAGACGCGTTTGCAAGCCCCACTTGCACGCTAAATATCCCTCGACCTCAGCCGACTCGGTAGCACTTAGGAAGCGATTGTAGGTGACGACTTCGCCGATCTGCCCCGTGTAATAATATGAGGAGGACGTGCCCTGCGCGGTCGCGCCGAGCGCGAGCGGATAGGAACCGGTAGCGCTCGCCGTCGGCCCGCCGTCGCTTTTGAGCAGGTTGCCGTTCTTACGTAAATACTGGCTTTTGGCACTGATGCTGCCGGCCGCGGTCCAGAGCGCCGCGCCCGAGGCGAGATCGTTCGCCGAGAGGCGCCCCGTCGACGTGCTATTGATGTCGTAGCGCGTCGCGCCGCCTTCGGATAAGCGCAGACCCCAATGCGGATCGGTATTGTAGAGTCCGCTGAAGAGCACGGACGAGTCTTGCGTGGCGTTCGCCTGATTCGTCACGACGAAGACGGTCGACTCGTTGAAGAGACTCGTCGAGAAACTTCCGTTCGAGCCGAGCATGAATTGCCCGCCGTTGAAGACCAGGCTCGGCTTCCCGTCGATGCCGGAGGCGACGAGCGACGGCTCGTTCTTCGCCGTCGTCTGCGCGAGCGTGTTTCCGTTGCCGCTCGAGTCCGACCACGAAGCGACGCTCGACCCGAAGATGCTCAGACTCGCGCTATTCGTCGCATCGTACCAACTGCTCAAGTTGGAAACGCTCTCCGGGCCGAACGCCCCGGTCGTCGGTGCGGCCGTCGGTGCGGCCGTCGGCGCGATCGTGGGTGCGGCCGTCGGCGCGGTCGTCGGTGCAGCCGTCGGCGCGATTGTCGGCGCGGTCGTAGGCGCGATTGTGGGCGCGGTCGTGGGTGCGTGTGTGGGTGCACCTGTCGGTGCAATTGTGGGCGCGGTCGTCGGCGTGGTCGTTGCGCTCCCGAGGCTGGTGACGGTTACGTTGCCGATTTGATGGCGTTCGTACGTTGCTCCGGAGCCGGCGGAGAATCCGAGATACACGCCGGCCGGTACCGCCGGTTGACCGTTGACGCCGACGATCGATTGCGAGTAGTACGAAACAAAGCCGTTACCGTCGTGGTGGTCGATGGCGGCCGCAAGCGCGCCGGCGGCCGTTAATGTGATCTGAAGCGTCGGCGCATTCGCGGGACGCGTCGCCACCGTCGGTTGATCGAGGGAGAACGGGAGGCCGGCGGCCGTTCCCGCGGCGTTCGTATGTCCGCCGAGGTATTGCCAGCCGGAAGCGGCGGCACCGCGAACGGCGATCGTCTCCGGAACGGAGCCGGGGCCGCCGTCATAGCCTTGCGCCGCGTTGCTGAATGCGCCGTGCTCGTCGAGGCCGACCCCCACGTAGGCGCCCGCGATGCCCGGCGTGTTTACGCCGTTAAACGTTTGGCTCGCATACCCGAGCGCGCCTCCGCCGACCCCGGCCGTATGGGGGACCGGCTGCGATGCGTCGCTGAGAAAAATTGCAGCGCCGTCTCCGGCCGGCGACGAGCCGTTGAACGAGTAGTCGGTAAACGTAATTTGCAGGCCGCCGGCGGTGGCAAGCGCGGTCGTGGAGACGAGCGCCGAGTGCGTACTGGCGCCACTCGTTAATTGCATCGCTCCCTGACCCGCCGCGTCGACCGGCGCGAGCGACGCGCACGCGGGTATGGAGGAAGCCGCACCGGTTCCGGCAGTTAGGCAGCTCTGTCCCATCGCGTACCACGCGCCTGCCGCAGTCGTCGCATTAGCGAACGTTTCGCTCAGCAACATCGTGCCCGCGGCTGCGGGTCGAACGAGAGTACGCGGTCCGGCCGCCGTCCGCGATGCTTCCCGAAGCGGCAAGGCGGGTCCGGCGGAGACGCTTTGACATACAAGCGCGAAGAGAACGAGTATGCCGAGATATGTACGAATGGTAGCTGGCCGCCGAACTAGTATTAAACCCTCTCCGTTACATCGCTTGCCGGGTTAGCGGAACGAGCTTGCGACGAGAAGGAGTGCGAAGCCGAAGGGATCAGTCTAACGTGATCCGGCTAACTAATGGTAATCGATGCAAAAGGCGAGCGTAACCGGCTTTTCAAGGAATTAACGGCGTATCTTCTGCCGTTCGCACTTAGAGTGATTTGGCTCGATCGACGTTAATCGTACTCGAGCGATTCGCTGCGTAGGCGTTGCGACACAAAAACTGCTAAAGTAGGTCGTCGCCGCGAAAGCCGCAACGGATTCGAACTGATTCGCCGGCACGATTCGATCGTTACCACAGGAACGGCAGCTGTCGATACCGAGCGTCCGCGCTCGCAGAAAGCCAGGGCGCCGTTCGGCCGGCCATCGTTCGGCGTATCGATTTTTCGGTTTAGATGCTGCGCCTCCCGAATTCTTGCCGAACCGACGGCTCGACGCCTAAAGTGCCGCTCGCCTCGAAAGCGACTGTGACGAGGAATTTATAGGAACCTACCTCCAAGCCGACAACGAAGTAGGTACTGCGCCTTGCTTGGCTCCTATTTGCGGGCGGCTTCTACCGTTCGAATTCGTCGCGTCGCGGCGTTGACGGTGAATCGAAACGGAGTTCGATGCGTTCTTTACAAACGCTTGAAGTACGCAGAGTAAAGGACGTCGTGACGGCGGTAACGCACCCCCGATCGCAAACCTGGCCCCTCACGGCCGGCCTTCGTTTATCAAGTGCTGGGCCACGTGCTGTCCGCGTAATTCGCGATGAGGGCGGGCAAGGATTGGTTGAGTACGCACTCGTCATCGGGCTCGTCGCGATCGTCGCTATCGTCTCGTTGCGCATCCTCGGTCATCATGCGGATGATACGTTCAGTTGCATGGCGCAAGCGTTCAGCCATCTGGCGAACTGCTAGCTCGTTCCTAACCGGGACGACGAAGCCCGAGATGCGGGCGCGCCGGTCGCGAGCTGCCACGTTCGCCGATCTTGATTTCGCCGATTCAACGTATGACGGCCGTGTTGCGCAGCGTGAGCCCGACCGCTGCGATGACGAGCGCGCCGCCGGCGATCGTCTGCGGCGCGAGCGCTTCGTGAAAGAGGAGCGCTGCTAGCGCCGCGGCGATCACGGGTTCCAGCAACGTCGTCAGGGCGATCGTCTTCGGAGAAAAGTCGCGCAGCGCCGCGTTGAGCGCCGTATGTCCGATGAGCTGCGAAACGAGTGCCATCGCGAGGATGCCGCCCCACGCGGTAGCGTCCGCGGCCGCCGGAGGTCCTTGGCGAGTAACCAGTGCGGCGAGCAACAGCGCGAGCGTACTCCAGCCGTAGGTGCGTGCGACGCTCTGCCGCGTCGGCAGGGGCTCCGCATGGCGGGCGCCCGCGTCGCGGACGATGATGAGATACGCACCGATCGCGACGCTGCCGGCGAGCGCGAGCAGGTCGCCGAGCAGCGCTCGGCCGGGGACCGGCGCGCGAAGCGAAGCAGCGCTTCCGGTACGTACGATTAAAGCGACGCCTGCGAGCGCGATGATCAGCGCGACGAAGAACGCGCGTTCCGGCCGGCGCCGTTCGCAGGCGGTCTCGTACAGCTGCGTCCAGAGCGGCGTCGTCGTTACGAGAAGCGTCGAGATCGCGACGGAGGTGTACAGCAGCGATGCGATCCACGTTGCGAAGTGGAGCGCCAAGGCTATCCCCGCGCAGGCGAAGGCGAGTTCGCGCCGCGCGGAGAGGCGCCGGACCGGCACGGCCAGAGCGATCGCTACGCACGCCGCGATGCCGAGCCGTAAAGCCGAAACCGCAAACGGTCCGGCGCCTGCGAGTGCGAAGCGCGCGAAAATCGCAGCAGCGCCGATCGCGATTTGCGCACCGAGGAGTCGGAGGTACGGCAACCCGTCTCTTGGTTTCTGGTTGACAGTTGCCGTCCTGCGCCGTATCGTGTGAGCATCCTCGCGGGAACTCGCACGAACGAGTTGAGAGGGCGATGCAGTCGCCGACCGCCGAACCTGATCCGGCTCATACCGGCGTAGGCAGAGTAGGTCGCGACGGATTTGGAGTTACCATGTCAGCGACCGTCGACGCACACGCAAGTGCGAAAAAGGGAAGCGCCCGCCGCACGTACGCCGTCGGCAGCGAGCCGTCGATCCGCGTGCCGATGCGCGAGATAACGCTGACCAACGGCGACACGCACGTCCTGTACGATACGAGCGGCCCCTACGGCGACGCGAGCCTGTCGACCGACGTGAGGCGCGGGCTCGAGCCGATCCGCCGGCCTTGGATCGAACGGCGCGGCGATACGGTCGAACTGCCGAAAGCCTCGTCGCTGTACCGGCTCGGTCGCGAGGCGATGCCGGATCTCGACTCGATCCGCTTCGCCGCGACGCGGAAGGTCCGCAAAGCGAAGCCGGGCGCCAACGTCTCGCAGATGCACTACGCGCGGCGCGGTGAGATTACGCCCGAGATGGAATTCGTGGCGTTGCGCGAGGGCGTCGAGCCGGAGTTCGTGCGAAGCGAGATCGCTCGCGGCCGCGCCGTTCTGCCGCTGAACGTGAATCATCCCGAACTCGAACCGTCGCTCATCGGCCGGAACTTTCTCGTGAAGATCAATGCGAATATCGGCAATTCGGCCGTCGCATCCACGATCGAAGACGAAGTGGAGAAGATGACCTGGGCAACGCGCTGGGGTGCGGATACGGTCATGGATCTTTCGACCGGCAAGAACATCCACGAGACGCGCGAATGGATCTTGCGCAACGCTTCCGTGCCGATCGGCACGGTGCCGATCTACCAAGCGCTCGAGAAAGTCAACGGCAAAGCCGAAGAGCTCACGTGGGAGCTCTACCGCGACACGTTGATCGAACAGGCCGAACAAGGCGTGGATTACTTCACGATCCATGCCGGCGTGCTCTTGCGTTACGTGCCGTTAACCGCCAAGCGCGTAACGGGTATCGTCTCGCGCGGCGGATCGATTCTCGCCAAATGGTGCCTCGCCCACCATGCCGAGAATTTCTTATACACGCACTTCGAAGAGATTTGCGAGATCATGAAAGCGTACGACGTGACGTTCTCGCTCGGCGATGGTCTGCGCCCCGGTTGTCTCGCCGATGCGAACGACGAGGCACAATTCGGCGAACTCGACACGCTCGGCGAACTCACGCAGATAGCCTGGAAGCACGACGTGCAGACGATGATCGAGGGACCCGGCCACGTGCCGATGCACCTCATAAAAGAGAACATGGAGCGGCAACTCGCCGTCTGTCACGAAGCGCCGTTCTACACGCTCGGGCCGCTGACGACCGATATCGCACCCGGTTACGACCACATTACGAGCGCCATCGGTGCGGCGATGATCGGCTGGTACGGTACGGCGATGCTCTGCTACGTCACCCCGAAAGAGCATCTCGGGCTGCCCGATAAGCAAGACGTGAAAGACGGCGTCATCGCTTATAAAATCGCGGCGCATGCGGCCGACGTAGCCAAAGGCCATCCGCACGCGAGGCACTGGGACGACGTGCTCTCGGCCGCGCGCTTCGAATTCCGCTGGGAAGACCAGTTCAATCTCTCGCTCGATCCGGAGACGGCGCGTTCGTTCCACGACGAGACGCTGCCGGCCGACGGCGCGAAGGTCGCCCACTTCTGCTCGATGTGCGGTCCGCACTTCTGTTCGATGAAGATCACGCAGGAAGTGCGGGAGTATGCCGAACGCGGCATGGCGGAGAAGTCCGCCGAGTTTAAAGAGCTCGGCGCGGACGTGTACGTGCCGCTCGGGTAACGATCTGCCGAGTTCACTAACTTGACCGACGTGAGTTTGCCGAGCTATGTCGATATCGATGGCAGCGCGCAGCTTCAATATCTACGAGGCTGAATCGAATCTTTCGAAATCAGTCGATGCTGCGGCGTAATCGCAGACGAAGCCCTCGAGCCGTACCCGTCGCTCAAATGCATTCGCAACGATCGTCTTATATCCGCATTTCCCGGCGAGGTGGTTCCGGCGTTATCGCTCAGGTTGCTGCCCGGCACGCCGCGTATGTGACGGCGAGTTGATGCGGCACCGTAATCCCGAGAATGAGCGCGGTCGCGGTCGAGCGCGTCGGCGTCTTGCGACGCGCGAGGGCGAGCGCAAGTGCGCCCAGGGCGAAGGCGAGCAGCGTATTTCGTAACGATTCGCGAGCGAAGGTGCGGAGCCGTAGGAACGGCGTGCCGCCGCGACGATCGTGCTCGATGACGAGCGCGAGATGGCGCGGCGCGTGCCAAGCCGCGAAATACGCGGCGAAGCCGAGCGACTCGGACGCGAGCGCGAGGGTCGCCGCGGGAACGGCGATATCGAGCGCGTCGGCACGCCGTTCGCGAAACGCGTGGACGACCGCGCAAACGGCGGCTACGATCAGCATCGGTCGCCGCCGGCGATCGATCGTGAGCGGGATGAGGCCGCGCACGATAGCGTCGACCGGGTGAGATCCGGCGGCCGGCATACAAGCTCGCGCGAACGCTGCGTCGCCCGAGCCGAAATGAAAGGCCGAGAGCAGCGACAGCGCGCGCGTCGCCGTTTGCGGTACGCGTTGTGCGAGCGCGAACACGCCGAACGCGGTCGCGCCGTAGGCGAGCGAGATCGTGTTGCGCCCGCCGGGCGTCGCCGGCAACAGACGCGACAAGATGAGATCGTCGTTCGCGCCGTGCGCCACGCCGACCGTTCCGACGAGCAAAAAGGTCACCGCCCGTGCGAACCCGGGCGAGATGCGGCCGAGGCCGGCGAGCAGCGGCAACGCGAGCCACGTCGCCTGCCGTGCCGTTGCGATCATGCGGTACGCGGCAGCAGGGCGGCCAGCACGCGCGCGTCGTCGCCTAAATCCGACGCTTCGGAGAGGAAACGAACGAGCGCCTCCGGATCGCTGCGGCCGAAGAGCGTCGCGAAGAACGATGGCGCGTGCAGCACGCCGCTACGCAACAATGCTAAGAGTGCCGCATCGAGCAGGCGGTGTTCGCTTCGCGCGAAGAGTCGCGGCAAGGGCGTCTCTCGCTCGATCGCCTCCGCCAGCGCCGCAGCATGACGTTGCGTGCGTACGAAGGCGTACCCGCT
>CAXUFI010000087.1:3283-9270 GCA_964250245.1 uncultured bacterium | reverse complement strand
GCGTTCGGGCCGCGCGACGTCTGCGAATACGAGCGCGGCGAACCGCTCGAGCACCGCACCCGCGGAGCTCGTCGCGCCGCCCGCGACGTAGCGGCGATCGTCGTACGCGTAGCAGAACGTCCGTCCGAGCGCGTCGAGCTGCGGCGTGTCGATCACGACCCGTAAGGCGCCGCTCGTGCCGATGGTGAGCGCGAACTCGCCGGGTTGCGTCCGAAGCGACCTTGACGTGGGTGCCGGGTGGAAACCCGGGCTCGTGCGCGACGGCCGGCAGCAGCGGCCGCGTCGCGCGCGTGGACGCGAGCGCAGACAATTTCGTCTGCTCGATGCCGGCGGCGTCCAGGGCGGCCGGATCCCACGTGCGCGCGCGCAGATCGAAGAGGCCCGTCCCCGAGGCCATGCCGTAATCGACGAGCCATTCGCCCGTCCAGCGGTGAACGATGAGTTCTTTGAGCGACACGAACTTCGCCGCGCGCGCGATGTACGCCGGATCCCGGTCGCCGAACCAGCGCAGCTTGCACGCGGGCAACATCGGATGCACGGGCGCGCCCGTCCGCGCGTAGAGTTCCGCCGCCGTACCATCGGCCTGCCAGCGCTCGGCGACCGCGGCGCTGCGGCGATCCATCCATGTGACGAACGGCCCGCTCGGTTCGCCGCGCTCGTCGACCGGGACGAAGCCGTGCATGGCCGCGGAGAAACCGGCGGCACGGACGACGCCGCGTCCGGCAGCCTCATCGAGCACGCTGCGCAACGCCGCCGCTGCGGCGCGTTCGACTTCTCGCGCGTCGAGTTCGGCCGCGCCCGGAACCGGCGTGGCGAGCGCGTAGGAGCGCGCCGCGCTCGCGACGATCGCGCCGTCGAGCGAAGAGGCGATGACCTTCGCCGCGCTCGTGCCCAGATCGATGCCGAGGACGAGTTCGGCCGGCTCCGTCACGCCCGCGCGGGCTCGGGGATCGGTTCGATCGCGCCGAGCACGAAGACGTACGCGAAGATGCCGGCGATCAGAACGACCGCCGCCGTAATGAAGGCGGCGACGAACGAGTGCGTCGTGCCGACGATGATGCCCGTGACCGTCGGCGCGAGAATCCCCATGACGTTATTGGAGAAATTCATGATCGCGCCGACGGTGCCCGTGCTGCCTTTGGGCGCGATCAAGCCCGGAATCGACCAGCCGATCGGCGCCGAGGCCGCGAGTCCCGAGAGCGCGATCGTGATCCAAAGCGTCGCGATCGCGGGATCGTGCGTTTGCGTCGCGGGCGCGATCGCGAGCCCGAGCAGCAACCCGGTAACCAGGATCGTCTTGCGCACCCGCGTCGGCTCGTTACCGCGCGCGATGAGATAGTCGACGAGCCAGCCGCCGACCACGATATCCGCGATCGCGGCGACGAGCCACGGCACGGCAGCGTACCAGCCGGACTTAATCAAACCCAAGTGCAGCGCCGACGTCAGATAGCTCGGCAGCCACGTTAAGAAAAGATAGAACGAATAACCGTACGCGGAGAACCCGACGGTCAAGCCCCATACTTTTCGCTGGCGTAGTAAATAGCCGAGCCGGGCGCCTTCGCCGGTCGCAGGCGAACCCTCCGCCGTCGCGCCCCCCGCGGCGATGTAGTCGCGTTCGGCGGGTGAGAGCCGGCGATCGTCGCTCGGATCGCGATAGAGCAGATAGAACGCCGCGAAGAAGACCAGGCTCAGCGCTCCCGTGAAGAAGAAGGCGCTGCGCCAGCCGAGAGACGCCGCGACGATCGAGACGGCGGGGATCGCGATCGCCGTGCCGAGCTTGGCGGCCGCGTCGAAGATCGCGGTCGCGAGCCCGCGTTCGTTGCGCGGGAACCAGTAGCCGACCGCTTTCGCGTTGCTCGGAAACGTGGGCGCTTCGCCGACGCCGAGCAGTAGCCGCGAACCGAGGAAACTCGCGAAACTCGAGGCCGCGCCGGACCAGAACGACGCGACGCTCCAGATGAGGGCGCCGGCGCGCCCGAGCACGACGACGCCGAAACGGTCGAGCAGGATGCCGACGGGCAATTGCAAGGCCGCGTAGGTATAGCTGTAGGCGCTCGACAGGATGCCGAAGCCGATCGCATCGATCCCGAATTCCCGATGCAGCGCGCCCTGCGCGACCGACAGGTTGACCCGGTCGAAGTAGTTGATCAGCACGCCGAAGCCGAGTATCAGAGCGATCCCGTAGCGTACTCTCGGAACACGATCGGCGCTGCTCACGCGCGGTGCTTAAACGGCCGCCGCCGTGCCGCCCGCCGGACGGTGCCGCCACCGGATCTCGAGACCGGGCTCCCCGCCGGGGTTCTGTCGGGCGAAGTCCGAAGGGCGCTGTTGATAAATATGAACGTACTGGACCGCCTGGAAACCACGCTCCGCGTTCGCGGCGGCCATCGCCTCTGGGGTTCGGTCGAGACGCACGGCGCGAAGAACGCCGCCTTGCCGATCATGGCCGCGGCGCTGCTCGCGAAGTCGCCGGTCACGCTGCGGCGCATCCCGCGCATCACCGACGTCTCGGTCATGTGGCAACTGCTGGAGGCGCTCGGCGCGCGGCTGCGCTCCGAGGGCCCCGGCACGATCACGATCGACGCTTCGGATATTGCGACCCACCGCGCGCCGTACACGCTCGTGCGCAAGCTCGCGGCCTCCTTCGACCTCGTCGGTCCGCTGCTCGGCCGTTTCGGCCGCGCCGAAGTACCGCTGCCCGGCGGCTGCATCCTCGGCACGCGCGCGACCGACATGCACGAGCAGGCGTTCCGCGCGCTCGGCGCCGAGGTTTCGAACGCCCACGGCTATCTCGTCGCAAAGACGGCGGGCGCGCGGCTCACCGGGGGCCGGGTCGATTTCCGTCAACCGAGCGTCGGCGCGACGAAGAATGCGTTGCTCGCCTCCGTCCTCGCGGCCGGCACGACGACGTTGTGCAACGTCGCGATGGAGCCCGAGGTCGTCGACCTCGCGAACTTCCTCGTCGCGATGGGCGCGCGCGTGACGGGACACGGCAGCGACACGATCGTCGTCGACGGCGTGACCGAATTGCACGGCGTGGAATACGAAATTATCCCCGATCGGATCGTAACGGGCACGTTGCTCTTAGCGGGAAGTGCGACGCGCGGCGACGTGACGGTCGAGCGCTGCGCGCCCGCGCATCTCGCCGCCATGTTGGCGAAGCTCGGCGAGTGCGGCGCGAAGGTAACGACGGGCAAGGATTGGATCCGCGTCGTCGCCGACCGTATCGCGGGCGGCACCGACGTTTTAACCGCGCCGCATCCGGGTTTCCCGACCGATCTGCAACCGCCGATGCTGAGCTTTCTCTGCACGGCGCCCGGCACGAGCGTCGTCGAAGAAACGATCTTCAACGCTCGCTTCATCTACGTCGACGAACTCGTGCGCATGGGCGCCGACGTGCGCATCGAGAATAACGCGGCGCTCGTCAAGGGCGGCCCGCCGCTATCGGGTGCGCCCGTGGAAGCCCCCGACATCCGCGCCGGCGCGGCGCTCGTCGTCGCGGGGCTCGCGGCTCATGGCGAGACCGAGATCATCGGGCTCGAATACGTCGACCGCGGTTACGAACGGCTCGAGGAGATGCTCTCGGCGCTCGGGGGACAGGTCCAACGCGCGAGCGGCATCGCTCCGCTTTCGGAACCGCTCGGCACGTACGAGACCGCCGTCTATCCAAAGGTGGTCTAGGTCCGGCGGTCAACTCCTTGCTCTGGCGCGCCGTGCAGCTGTTCGGTGCGCGGTCGTAAAGGCGTAGCTTGGATATCGGAATCGATCTCGGCACGGCGAACGTGCTCGTGTACGTTAAAGGCAAAGGGATCGTGCTGCGCGAGCCGTCGGTCGTCGCAAAGGACGTCCGCACCAGTAGGACGCTCGCCGTGGGTGAAGAGGCGCGGCAGATGCTGGGGCGCACGCCGAGCAACATCCAAGCGATCCGGCCGCTGCGCGACGGCGTGATCGCCGACTTCGAAGTCACCGAAGTCATGCTTAACTACTTCATTAAAAAGGTGACGCGGAATCGTTCCTTCCTCGATAGCATCCTGCGGCCCAAACCCGCGGTCGTCATCTGCGTACCGGCCGAGATTACGAGCGTCGAGGAACGCGCCGTGCGCGATGCGGCGAAGCTGGCCGGCGCGCGCAGCGTCGAGATCATCGAGGAACCGATGGCGGCGGCGATCGGCGCCGGTTTGCCGATCGACGGGCCCAACGGCAATATGGTCGTCGACATCGGCGGCGGCACGACCGACGTCGCCGTCATCTCGCTCGGCGGCATCGTCGTCTCGCAATCGCTGCGCGTCGCCGGCAACAAGCTCGACGAAGCGCTCATCCGCCACGTGCGGCGCATCTACAATCTCATGATCGGCGAGCGCACGGCCGAGGAGATAAAGATTCGGATCGGCAGCGCCTATCGGCTCGATCAGGAGATCGTGATGGAAATTCGCGGCCGCGATCTCATCAACGGACTCCCGAAGACCGTGAAGATCACGAGCGAGGAAGTCCGCGAAGCGCTTTCGGAGCCGTTGCAATCGATCGTCGAAGCGGTCAAGGCGGTGCTCGAAAAAACGCCGCCGGAACTCGCCGCCGACATCATCGACCGCGGAATCATCCTCACCGGCGGCGGCGCGCTGCTGCGCGGGCTCGACACGCTCTTGGGTGAGGTGACGGGGATACCGGTACTGATCGCGGACGATCCGTTATCGTGCGTCGCCATCGGGACGGGGCTGCGCGTACGACTGTAGTGTCGCGAGGCTGATGCGCACGCTATCGGCTCGACGGATGAAGCCGGCGATGCTCGCCGATGCCGTCGCGGCGGTCGTGCAACGCGGCGGAACCGTTATTTTTCCGACCGATACGGTGTACGGCATCGGTTGCGATCCGTACCGCCGCGAAGCGGTCGCCAAGATTTTTTCTCTAAAGAACCGGCCGGCGAATAAGCCGCTGTCGCTGCACTTCGCGAGCGTAGAAGAATTGTTGGAGTACGCGCCGGGGAACGCGCTCGCGGCCGCGCTCGCGACCGCCTTCTTGCCCGGTCCGCTGACCATCGTGGTGCGGCGCACGTCGTTCGTCGGCGAATGGGTGGCCGCCGGCCTGCCGACTGTCGGCCTGCGCGTCCCCGCTCACGAACTCTGCGCGACCATTCTGGAGCGGTGCGGCCCGCTCGCGGCGACGAGCGCGAACTACAGCGGCGCGGTCGCCTTCAACGGGACGGGGCCGGCGCTCGAATTACCCGCAGCCGATCTGCGCGTCGACGACGGTCCGACGCTGTTGCAAACCGAATCGACGGTCGTCGACGCCTCCGACACCGTGCTGCGGCTGGTACGCGAAGGTGCGATCGGTCTCGCCGTGCTGGAGAACGCGATCGGTCCCGTGCTGCGATGAGGGCGCTACGGACCGCGAGCATCGGCCTCGCGCTGCTCGCCGTAACGTGCGGCGTCTCCGCCGCACCGCAAACGGGCGACGCGGGCGGTTCGACGCTGACGAACTTCGCCGGCTTCGACACGATTAAGACGGCGCAATTTCACTATAATTTTAACGACGGCGATTTCAGCTTCCCGGTGCATTTCGATGCGACGCGCGCGGGGACGGAGATCGCCGCGGATCAAGGCAGCGGAAATTCGCAGCGCAAGATGCTGCACGCGAGCGGCCACGTCGTCGTGCATCAGGACCGTGCCGGCAGCGGCGTGACCGGCAAAGCCTCGGCGTTGACGGCGAAACCCTCGACGCTAACCTGCGATACGCTCGACGTCGACGGGAATCGCAAACTCTACACCGCGACCGGCAACATGCGCTTCACGCAGGAGGGCGGCAAAGAAGCCGATTCCGATCGCGCCGTGCTCGACGACGCGAACCACCATCTCCATATGGAGGGCCACGTCCGCGTTCGCGACGGCGAGCGAACGATGGAAGCGGCGGTGCTCGATTACGATACGTTGAGCGGCGACCTCAACGGCAACGGAAACGTCACGATTACGACGCCGGCCGAGACGGCGCCGGGC
>CAXUFI010000087.1:0-3273 GCA_964250245.1 uncultured bacterium | reverse complement strand
CCACCACACCGCCACCGCAACCGGCACGATCCCGCCCCCGCCCTCCCAGCCGCCGCCCGGCGCCCGGCCGCAGCCGACGAAGAAACCCAAGAAGCGGCTGCTATGAGCGAACGGCCCGGCGCGCGCGTCGGTTTATTCGAGCACGAGGCACCGCAGCCGCTCGCGGCGCGCATGCGGCCGCGCACGCTCGCCGAGTACGTCGGCCAGGAGCACATCGTCGGCAGCGGCCGCGCGCTACGGCGGGCCATCGAAGCCGATAACGTGCCCTCGATGATCCTTTGGGGGCCGCCCGGGACGGGCAAGACGACGCTGGCCGAAGTAATCGCCCGCGCCACGAACGCGACGTTCGCGGGGATGTCGGCGGTGAGCGCCGGCGTGGCGGATCTGCGCGCCGTCGTCGCGGAAGCGAAGCGGGCGCGCGCGCTGGGTAAGCGGACGGTCCTCTTCATCGACGAGATTCACCGGTTCAATAAGGCCCAGCAGGACGCCGTGTTGCCGTTCGTCGAGGACGGCACGCTAGCGCTCATCGGCGCGACGACCGAGAACCCGTCCTTCGAAGTGAACGCGGCGCTCCTCTCGCGTTCGCGCGTGTTCGTTCTGCACGCACTGCGCGACGAGGACGTCGCGCTGCTCCTGCGGCGGGCGCTCGCCGATCCCGAGCGCGGCCTCGGCGATACCGGCGTCTGCATCGACGACGACGCACTGGCGGCGCTCGTCCGAATCGCGAACGGCGACGCCCGCGTCGCGCTCGGCACGCTCGAATTCGCCGCGAGCGCCGCCGCTCGCGATGCGGGCGGCCGCGCGCGGATCGATACGCGATTGGTCGCCGACGCGCTGCAGCGCCGCATCGTCTCGTATGACAAGAAGGGCGATAACCATTACGACGTCATCAGCGCGTTCATCAAATCGGTGCGAGGCAGCGATCCCGACGGCGCGATCTACTGGCTCGCGCGGATGCTCGACGCCGGCGAAGATCCGCTCTTCATCGCGCGGCGGATCGTTATTCTCGCCTCGGAGGATATCGGGCTCGCCGACTCGCGCGGGTTACCGGTCGCCATCGCCGCGCAACAGGCGGTGCACTTCATCGGGATGCCCGAAGGTTTTTATCCGCTCGCGCATGCGACGCTCTATCTCGCGACCGCGCCGAAATCCAATAGCGTCGGCCGCGCTTACAAAGCGGCGCTCGCCGATGTCGAGGGGACAAGAAACGATCCCGTCCCCGTGGATCTGCGCAACGCGCCGACCGGCCTGATGCGCGGACTCGGCTACGGGGCGAACTACCGCTACGCGCACGACGACTACGCCGCCGCGGGGGCCGCGGGCGATCTGCCGCCCGCCGAGGCGCTCGAAGCGTATTTGCCCGACAATCTGCGCGACGCCGCGTACTTCCGGCCCGGCATGCAAGGTGAAGAAGCGAAACTCGGGCCTTGGATCGCGCAGCGGCGCGCGGTTAAGCGACCGTAGCGTTCGCGACGCCGCGTTCGTGCGCGCGCCCGGCGATCCAGCCGATGAGGTTGGCTTCGTCGAGCGGCCGCGAGAAGAGGTATCCCTGACCGAAGTTACAGCCGCGAGCGAGCAGCCCCGCGCGCTGACCCTCGCTTTCGATCCCCTCGGCGATGGCCGACATGTTGAGCGAGTGCGCGAGCGTCAGCAGCATCTGCACGATCGGTTCGTTCGCGAGGCTCTCGTCTTCGGCGAACACGAACGAGCGATCGATCTTGAGCGTCGCGATCGGATACTCGTGCAGGTAGCGCAATGAGGAATAGCCGGTCCCGAAATCGTCGATGCACAAACGCACGCCGATTCCGGCGAGTTCGTTAAGCACTTTGGCGGCCCGCGTTCCGTTTTCGAGCAGCGCGCTCTCGGTTAGTTCGAGCATCAAGCGCGGCGCGTGAATGCTCGAGGCGGCCAGGACGTTGCGCACGTCGGTTACGACCTCGCCGTTGGAAAGGTGCGGCACCGAGAGATTGACGCTCGCCGTGATCGGGGCCATGCCGGCCGCATCCATGCGCGCGAGCATGGCGCACGTTTCGCGTAGCGCCAGGCGGCCGAGATACTCGATGGCGTCGGTCTCCTCGGCGACCGGAATGAAGTCGACCGGCGAGACGACGCCGAGCTTGGGATGGTGCCAGCGCATGAGCGCCTCGACGCCGCGGATATCGCCCGAGGCGAGATCGACGATCGGCTGATAGACGAGGCGAAATTCTTCGCGGTCGATGGCGAGCCGGATTTCGGTAAGCATGCGCATGTGGTTGCTGAGCCGCGCGTGCATGCCGTCGTCGAACGCGACGGCGGTCGAGCGGCCCAGTTTCTTAGCGTTGTACATCGCGACGTCGGCGTCGCGCAGCACGCTCTCGGCAGCTTGATAGCCGGTGAGTCCCGGCACGATGCCGACGCTCGCCGTGAGCACGACGGCCGTGCCGTCGATCGTAATCGGCGCGAGAAACGTTTTCTTGATACGCTCGGCCACGATCTCGCCCGGGACTCTGGTGCCCAGATCGCTTACGACGACGGCGAACTCGTCGCCGTGCAGCCGCGCGACGATGTCGCCGGCGCGCGTCGTGGCTACGAGCCGGGCGGCGGCGATCGCGATGACGCGGTCGCCCGCGCTATGGCCGAGGGTGTCGTTCACGAGCTTGAATTTATCGAGATCGACGAACAGGACGGCGTAGCGCCCGAGATCGACGCCTCTGGCGAGCACTTCGTCGAGCCGAAGCAAGAATTGCGAGCGATTCGGCAGGAGCGTCAAATCGTCGTGAGCGGCGGCGAAGCGGAGTCGCTCGTCGATCGCCTTGCGTTCGGTGATGTCTTGCACGATCGCGATGGCGGCCACGGCCTCGGACTCCGGCACGTCGATCGACGAGACCGTGATCTCCGACCAGATGAAGCTGCCGTCGCCGCGCGCGAGCGGGCCTTCGTACTGGTACGTCGGCTCGCTACCGGCGATGAGGTCGGCGAAGCGGGCATCGCGTTCGGGCACGATCCGCGGCGTCGCGTCGCCGAGACTCTCCCGCAACGCCGGATTGCACTCCGCCGTCGCGCCGCTGCGATCCAGGAGGGCGATACCGAGTTGCGAGCGATCGAACACGGCGGTGAAGTGCGCGTCGGTCAGCATGCGCGCGTGCTCCGCTTGGCTGCGCGCGAGCTCGGCCGAGAGCATGCGCGCCTGTTCCTTCGCGCGCTCGAGATCGCGCCGGTAGCGGCGGACGATGAGCCGGCCCGCGAAGATGACGCCGCCGAAGTCCAGGACGATCGCGAGCAGCGTCTGCAGGC
>CAXUFI010000086.1:0-9270 GCA_964250245.1 uncultured bacterium | reverse complement strand
GCCCGGGCGACCTCGGCGGCACCTGCATCTTACGCGGCTGTATGCCGGCGAAGACGTTGTTGAGTTCGACCGAGCTTTTGGGGAAAGTCGAAGCCGCGCCGGACCTCGGCGTCGAGCCCGCCCGCGTCGCCGTCGACATCCCGGCGATCATCGCGCGTAAACGGCGGCTCGTCGATTACTTCGCCGAGGATCGCCTCAGCGAACTCGAGACCTTTCCGCTCGTTCGGGGCTGCGCGCGCTTCGTTGCCCCCGGCGCGATCGAAGTCGAAGGGGAGCGGCTCGAGGCGGACCGCTTCGTGATCGCGACCGGCTCGCACGTGGTCCCGCCCGCCATTCCCGGCTTGCGCGAAGCGGGGTTCATCACGAGCGACGATGCGCTCGAGATGACGCAGCTTCCGCGCTCGCTCGTCGTGATTGGAGGCGGACCCGTAGGCTGCGAATTCGCCCAGTATTTCGCGCGGCTCGGCAGCGCCGTCACGCTGCTGCAGCGGGAGGGCGCGCTGCTGCGTAACGAGGATCCGGACGTTGCCGGCGCGGGCACGCGGCGGCCGGGGGCGGGCGCGCGGCGGCTAACCGAGCCCCCGCCCGGGGCGGCGGCGGCCGCCGCCGCGCTACGGCGTGACGGCGTTACCGTGGTCTGCGAGGCGCGCGTCACCGAGATCGTTGCGGACGCCCGGCGCGGCGTTACGTACGAAACGCCCCACGGGACCCGGGCGGCTTCGGCCGCGACGGTCATGCTCGCGACGGGTCGCGTCCCGAATACCGCCGGCCTGGAGCTCGCGGCCGCCGGCGTGGCGCTGCACGCCACGGGCGCGATCGCGGTCGACGCGGATTTACGTACCGCCAACCCCGCGATCTTCGCCGCGGGCGACGTGCTCGGCCGGCGCTGTCTGGTTCACGTCGCCGCGTATGCGGGCGCGCTCGCAGCGCGCAACGCGTTCTCGGAGCGGCCTGCGCTCGCCGACTTCGACCGTTTCGAGGCGCACGCGGTTTATACGCAGCCGCAAGTGGCGGTCGCCGGCTTAACCGAAAGCGCCCTGCGCGCGCGTAACGTCCCGGTGCGCGTGCGCCGTCACCCCTTCGACGAGATCGGTAAGGCGCTGGTATCGAACGAAGCAGTCGGCTTCGTGAAGATGCTGGTCGACGATGACGACCGCATCCGCGGCGTCGCGGTCGTCGGCGACGATGCGATCGATCTCGTCGGCGAGGCGATCGCGCTCATCGACCGCGGCGCTACCGCGCGCGAGGTGGCCGAGATGCCGCACCTGCATCCGACCATGGGCGAGATCTTCGGCCGCGTCGCGGCGGAATTCGCGCTCGCGGCCGCAGCCGCGGTTTAACCGGCGCCGCCGGCCGGCACCGCGCCGCAGCCGTAATCGAGCGTCGTGCTGCACGCACGAACGTCGCGGACGTTCGCTCCGGCCTTGAGGCGGAGCGGCATGCGCTCGACGGGGACGTCGGCCGACTGCAGCGTCAACGTGACGCTGCCTGCGTGCGGCAGGCGCAAGCGGTAACGCCCCGCGCCGTCGGTCAGCGCGGTTGCGCCGGCAGCCGACACGCGAACGCCGGGGAGCGGCTGCCCCGTCGTGCGATCGGAGACGCGACCGCTCAGCAGCGCGACGGCGAGCATCGCCCACGCCGCCGGCGCTCGCCCGCGAGCAGAGCTCAGCGCCTCACCTCTTCGCCGGCGACGTGCATCGAAAGCACGCTCGCGACTTCGGGCGGAATCGGAACGGACTCGTGCTTCTCATCGACGCAAGCCGACACGAGCGTCGCGGTCGCTAAGCGCACGTCGTCGACCGGCCGGCGAATATCGGCTTCGAGCCGCACCGAGTGCACGCCGACGTTACCGACCGCCATGCGTAAGAGCAGTTCGTCATCGAGCCACGCCGGTTTCGTAAAGTCGAACTCGAGGTGAACGCGGCGAAAACGGATCCCCAACTCATCGAACCGTTTAAATGGGAAGCCGAGTGCGCGAAAGAGTTCGGTTTCGGCCGATTCGATTAGCCGCACGTAGGCGCCGAAGTGCATCGAGCTCGACGCATCGACGTCGCCCCATCGAACGCGCTCGTAATTCTCGAACGTTTTCCCATTGAATTTCATCTCGCGTTGCGTTCGGTACGGCCGAAAAACGGCCCCCCGCGAGCGCCGCTTTAGGCCGCCGACGAGCGGCGCTTCGTCGTTTTCTTCGGCTTCTCGTCGACGGCTTTCTTCGCAGCCTTTTCGGCCGGCGCGGGACGTTCGGCGGGGGCGGCGTCGCTGCGCGAACGCTTCGTCTGTTCGAGGCTGCGCTGCAGCACGTCCATGAGGTTAACGACGTTGTTACGTTCGGGCGCTTTGGTCTCCGCCTCCGGCGCTTCTTTACCCGCCGCACGCGCCTCGATCATCGCGAGCATCTGCTCGCGATACGTATCGGTAAAGGCTTCGGGCACGAAGGCTTCCGTCATCGTGTCGATGAGCAGTTTCGCGACCTTCATCTCGTTTTCGGCCGGCGTTTCCGAGGCCGGCAACTCGAGCGTCGACTGTTCGACGATCTCGTCCGCGAAGTGCATCAACTCCAGGACCAGCGCGTCGCCGTTGGGTTTGAGGGCCGCCAGATGCTCGCGCGAGCGGATAACGACTTTTGCGATACCGACCTTACCCGACACTTTGAGGGCTTCGCGCAAGAGCGCGTAGGCGTGGCGGCCGCGCTTCTCGGGCTCGAGATAGTAGGGTTTATCGAAAAACATCGGGTCGATCTCCGCTAGGTCGACGAATTGCACGATATCGACGGATTGCGAGGCTTCCGGATTGACGCGCTTAAAATCCTCATCGCTCAGAATGACGTAGCGGCCCTTCTCGTATTCGTAGCCGCGCACGATGTCGTCGAAGCCCAGCTCCTCGCCGTCGAGCGAACAGCGGCGCACGTTATTGACGCGGCCTTCGTCCGTCTTATGCAGAAAATTGAACCGCAGGTCGCTCGTACGCACCGCCGTCTGCAATTTAACGGGGATCGTTACGAGTCCGAAATTGATCGCTCCCGACCAAATTGCGTGCGCCATCGCTTTAAAATGCTCCTCATTCCGGACGGCCGGGCTCGCGCAGCCGCAAGGCGACACGCCGGGCCGTCCCTATTCCCAATCGCCCGCCGCCCGAACGGACTGCCGCGCGCCCGACAGATTCCGCGCCTGGCGCGCTATTCCACCTTGCGGGCGTTAGCGGCCCCGGGTCCACGGCACCCTAAATTACGGAGCGAGCCGAGTCCTCCCGCAGTCTTTCGCGGCCGTCGCCCGGGCCGCTGCCGGCTGTCCGCCGCCGCTGCCCGCTGCCCGCTGCCCCATCAGGTTGACACCGTCAACCACACGGTGTACGGTGTCAACCTGGAGGGCGGCGCGTGAGTACGATGTTAATTACCGGCGGAAATACGGGGCTCGGGTTCGAGGCGGCTTCGCAATTGGCGGCCGAAGGAGTCGATCTGATACTCGCCGGGCGCGACGCCGACAGAACGGGCAGCGCAGCGAGCGATTTGCGAACGCGTTACGGCGCGACCGTCTCGACGCTGGCGCTGGACCTCGCCTCGTTGCGATCCGTGCGAGCCGCGGCCGATACGGTGCGCGAGCGAATCGCAGCGGGCGGTCTCGCCCCACTCGACGCCCTGCTGTTGAATGCGGGAGCGCAATTCCATAGCCCGGTCTCCTACAGCGAAGACGGCATCGAGGAAACGTTCGCCGCGAATTGTCTCGGGCATTTCCTATTCGCGAACCTGCTGATCGACTCGCTAGCCGAGAATGCGCGCGTCGCGTTCACCGCCAGCGGCACGCACGACCCGGCGACCACGGACGGCAAGATGGTCGGTGCTGCTGCCGAGCCGGACGCTTTCGTTTTGGCGAATCAAGGTAAGCACGGCAAGCCGCTGTCCGGCGGACGCCGCTATTCGACTTCTAAGCTCTGCACGATCCTTTACGCATACGAGCTCGCGAAGAGACTCGCTACGGGACGCAAGCGCGTCGCTGCCATCGCGTTCGATCCAGGCTTCGTTCCGGAGACCGGGCTGATGCGGCAGGCTCCCGTCGTCGCGCAGCGGCTGCTCCGCACCGCTCTCGCGAAGTGGCTTCTGAAGAGGGCCGGCGGGACGATGGAAAGCGCATCGAACTCCGGCAAGGCGCTCGCACTCCTTGCGTCCGCTCCGGAATTTGCGACAGCGTCGGGCCGGTATTTCCACGCTCGCGACGGAGCGCTCGTCGAAGCGCGTTCCTCGGCGGCCTCCTATGACCGGGCAAAGGCTGCTAAACTCTGGCGGGATTCGGAGCTCCTCGCCGGGCTGCAGACCGAAGGAAGACCGCTTATCACGCGATGACGACCGGCGACCGGATCATCGAAGCCGCGGCCTCGCTGCTGGATGCGGGAGGCGGCGTCGCCGTAACGCTACGCGGGGTGGCACAGGCCACCGGCCTATCGCATAATGCGCCGTACAAACACTTCGCCGATCGCAACGCGCTGCTCGCCGCCGTCGCGACGCGCGAGTTCGAAACGCTCGCCCAGATCTTCACCAAGATCGGGCGAGAACGCGTCAAGCCGTTACGAAAGCTCAAGCGCGCGCTCGACGCGTTCGCCGATTACGGCCGGCGGCATCCCCACCGATACGAACTCCTCTTCAGCGATCCCCAGATCGCGGGCGAGGAAGGCGAGCTTCAGAGGATCGCGCTGAAATGCTTTTTCGCGTTCGCTGCGATCGTCGCTCAATGCCAACAGGAAGCGGCGTTACCTCGCGCGCGGACGGCGGAGTTAGCGGGACTCCTTTACGCCGCCGTTCACGGCCTGATCGATCTACAGGCGAGTGGACGGCTGAAAAATGCGAACGGCTTTACGGGCGTCGGCCAGGGAACCACTCTGCTGCTACGGCTGCTCTCGACGACTGCGGCTTCACGTATAACGCCGCCGCCGCCCTAGCTTAACCGATCGTGAGGAGAGGCGACGTACCTAATACTTTATTCGCCAATTACGTAAAGCAGTTGACCGATACGGCGAGCGCTCGTTAGAATTGCGACGCATCGATCCAGCCTTGGAAAGAGTCCGTATCATGAGCTATTCGCGAAACAGCTGCTTTTTTTTAGCGAGCGTCGTTGCACTCGTCACCGCATCGCTGAACGCCGCGCCCGCGGCGCGCATCTCGCCGGGCAGCATCGCGCCTCGCCGCCCGCTCGTCTCGGCAGAGTCGAAGCGAGCCGTGCCTCGACCTGCCATCAATACCGCCGGCTGCACGCCGGTCACGCCCTCGGCTTCGCTTGCGACCGATCTCCTAGAACCAGGCCCGACGGCAACGGCGGCGATGGTGATCTCCGCCTCCGGGACGACGCACGACCTTAACGTCGACGCGACCGGCTGCGACATCGGCATCTACGTCGCAGCGGGCGCTAAGAACGTCACGGTCGAGGACGTCGCGGTTCACGACGCGACGCGGGCCGGGATCGTGGTCGATGCCGCGCCGTCCACCACGCTCTACGCCGACACGATCTATAATATCGGCGATCACCCGCAGAGCGGCGATCAATACGGTTTCGGCGTCCTTACCGACAGCGCGAAGAACGTCGCGGTCGACTACGTGACGGCTTACCTCTACCAGAAGACCGGCTTCAACATCCGTCACTCGACCGGCTCCGTTAATTTCAACACCGTCACCGGCGAAGGGCCGATCGGCGTCCCGCTCGCGGCCTTGAACGGCTTCGAGTTTCTCAACGATCGACTCACGTCGATTTTCGGCAATCGCACCGAACTCAATCAGTATACGGGGCCGACCTATGGCGGCTCCGGGTACCTGCTTTTCTGCACGTCCGTGCAAAAACACGTCCTCACGACTTCGGACCAAAAGCGGTTCGCGCAACTATGGCAGAACCTCGAAGCGTTCGACGACATCTCGTATTACTTCGACCCGACGGAGCGCTGCGACGGTACGTGAGTCCAGGCCGTGCGCGCGCGAGCCAAGGCCGGTTCGAGGCGTTGCGCCAGCGCGTCGAGCCGGCTCCAGAGATCGCCCTCGGCCGCAAGCCGGGCCGGCGCGTTCATAAGGGTGAATCGGGCGAATTCGCTTTCGGTGTCTTTCGTTCGTTTACGCGCCATCGCTTCCACCTCGCTCCAATCCAGCGGCATCGAAACGGGCGCTTTCGCCCGGGCGCGGACGCTATAGGCGGCGACGAGCGTCTTGCCGCGGCCGACTTGCACGTAATCGAGATACACCGTGCCGGCGGGCCGCTTCGCGGGCGCACGTTCGAGCGTCGTGGTCTCCGGCAGCCGCGCGTGCAGCGTCCGCGCGACGAGTTCCGCGAACCCCTTGCACACGTCGTACGAATATTGCGGAGCGAGCGGTATGACGACGTGCAGCCCCGAGCCGCCCGAACTCTTCACGAGCGGTTCGAGCCCGATCTCGCGCAGCGTGTCGCGTAAGGCCAGCGCCGTTTTCGCCAGCGTCGCGAGCGTGCAGCCGTCGTGCGGATCGAGATCGAAGAACACGAACTCCGGCACGTCGAGAGCGCCCGCGCGCGAGGTCCAGACGTGCAGCACGATGGCCGCGAGGTTCGCGACGTAGACGAGCGTCGCTTCGTCTTCGCACAAGATGAAGCGCACGCTGCCGTGCCGCCCGAACTCGCTCGGGATCTCGATCGTCGGTATCCAAGCGGGTAAAAACCGCGACGCGTTTTTCTCGAAAAACGATAGGCCGCCGACGCCGTCGGGATAGCGCTCGAGCGTCAACGGCCGCTGCGCCACGTGAGCGAGGATATACGGTGCGACGCTGCGGTAGTACGCGACGAGATCGCCTTTCGTATAACCGTCTTGCGGCCAAAGCACCTTATCGCGATTGGAGAGCGCGAGCGTATGCCCGCCGAGTTCCAGCGTCTCTTTCGCGCGCGGGCTCATCCCGGGACGTCCGGCAGGATCGCCGGGCTCTCGCGAACGACGTCGCGCGGCGGCTTGTCGGAGCGCAGCGCGACGAACACGGGATGACGCAATTGACCTTCCCGCGTCCACTCGGTAAACGACACTTCCGCCACGAGCGACGGCGAGGTCCAATGCGCGCGCGTCTCGGTCTTGGGCTTCTGCGCGAAGGGCGTCGTCTTATGCTCGAGCGGCGCCAGCGCGCGCGAGATCGCGACCAACTTCTTCTCATCGAAGCCCGTGCCGACCGAGCCCGCGTAGACGAGCCGGTCGCCCTCGTACGTGCCGACGAGCAGCGCACCGAAATGTTTACGGCTGCCGCGGCCTTCGGTCCAGCCGCCGATCACGAACTCTTGCCGCGACAGTATCTTGAATTTCAGCCAGTCGCGCGACCGGCGCGAGCGATACGGCGACGATCGTTTCTTGGCGACGATGCCCTCGAGCCCGCGTTCCTTGGCGAGCGCGTACAGACCCATACCGTCGCGGGCCACGTGCTTGCTGAACATCACCGGGCCGCGGCCGGTAAGCATCGCTTCGAGCGCTGCTTTGCGCGTCTCGAGCGGTTCGTGCCGCAGATCGCGGCCGTTACCGTACAACAGGTCGAAGACGATATACGTCACGGGCGCCCGCGCGGGGGCGCTGCGTCCGAAGCGGTCGAGGCGCTCTTGCAACGCTCCGAACGACGGCCGCCCGTCGCCGTCGAGCACGACGAGTTCGCCGTCGACGATGACCGGCCGTTCCGAAAACGATTCCGCCAGCGACGCGAGCTCGGGAAACTTCTTCGTGAAATCGTTGCCGTTGCGCGACGCGATCGCGACCGCACCCGCTTCATCGATCGTCGTCAGAGCCCGGTAGCCGTCCCATTTGAGTTCGAAGACGTACTCGGGATCGTCGAACGGTGCGTCGCTCACCGTCGCGAGCATCGGCGAGTCGACCGTGGGCACGGGCTCGCGCTTGTGCGCGACGCGCTTGCGCGCCGGCGCGGCCGCCGGCCGGGACGACTCCCAGTGCGGCGCTTGCGGATCGCGCGCGTAATCGGCGAGCGTCTTGCCCGACGCCACCGATCGCGCGTGATCTTCGATGCGCCACGCCGGATCGACCGCGTCGTCACGCTCCTTGATGAGCAGCCAGGCATTCTCTTCGCCACCGCGCCCTTTGATATGGACGAGCGCGAACGCGCCGTGCAGCTTCTCACCGAAGAGTTCGAACTTCAGCGAGCCCTTCGCGATCTGCTCGGTCGTACTCGTCCCTTCGATGAGGCGATACGTGCCGCGATCCCAAACGACGACTTCCCCCGCGCCGTAATTTCCGGCCGGAATGATGCCTTCGAAGTCGCGGTAATCGAGCGGGTGGTCCTCGACCGCCATCGCCAGCCGCTTCTCGCGCGTATCGAACGACGGCCCTTTCGGGACGGCCCACGATTTCAACACGCCGTCGGCTTCCAAACGAAAATCGTAGTGCAGCCGCGACGCGTGATGCATTTGCACGACGAAACGAGCCGGATCGGCGGCGTCGCGCCGGACGGCGCCGGCGCCCGACGGTTCGGGGGTCGCCGCGAAATCGCGCTTCTTCGCGTACGTGGCGAGCGCCGACTTCGCATCTTTCGTGCTCACGTTAGGGACGCTATACCCGCCGCCCGCACACTCTCTTGCGACCGCGTGAGACGGGCCGCCGGCTCAAGCACGCGGCTAGATGGATTTAACTGCGTTGCATGCGATCTCGATTCGGTAGCCGATTCGAGAACGCTGCGGAACGTCGGGCAAAGCCCGAGCGCCCCTAGAGAGCGAAAACGGCGATGACGGCGACCGCGATGATCGCGAGGATGTTGACTTTCGCCATCGGGATAACGAATTTGCCCGCCGGCGGTGTCTGACGATCTTCCATGTGATGACTCCTTAGCGATCCTAGATTTCTGGGATGCTACGTGGCAAAAATTCGTCTGTCAACGGACGATCGTGCCGAGCGAGAGAACGTGACGGGGCGCACGCCCTTCGCGTCTCGCCGCTACGCACAAGACGTCAGCGGCGCACGAAACTTCGCCAAAACCAGACGCCCCAAGCCCCTGCGGACAGCGAATAGATGAGTAAGAATGTGCTCGCGCCGCGCAACACGACGCCGAGCCGTTCCCGCAAACCGAGCGCCATCAAGACGAAGAGATAGGGCTCGAAATCGAGCGCGTGACGCATGCCGAATTGCGCGTAACCGTTTACGTAATACAAGAAATTCGGCGTCGCCGTCAGCAGCGTCGCGGCCCACATCGCGAGGACGAGCCGCCGCGGCCGGCGCGCGAGCAGCGCGATCAGCAGCGCGGGCGACGTCCACGTCAGGGCCACGCCGCCGAGCGACGGCACGAGATAGGGA
>CAXUFI010000085.1:0-9295 GCA_964250245.1 uncultured bacterium | reverse complement strand
GGCCAACACCGCGGACACCGCCGGCACGTCCGGCGCCGAAGCGGTGAACGTTAAATTCGGCGGCAAGCCGATCGACGTGCCGCTGTAGCCGAACGTAAAGAGCTGACCCGAACCGGTCGCCACGGTCGCGCCGATGCCGTTGACGATCGGCGGAGCGGTAAGGATCGGCGGCTGGCCGGGCGACGGCGTCGGCGGCGCGACGATCGTTACGGGTACGTTGTAGGGCCCCGTGATGAGCTTCCCCGAGCCGTCGAAAGCGTTGACGGAGACGGCGAGGTTGGCCGCGGTGCCCGCTTCGAGCTGCGGCGGATTCAAGGCGAGCTGCAGCGTTGCGACGATGGCGACCACTCCGCTCGCGCTCGAAATGTCGATCGTCTGCCCGGCGCCGGTGATCGCGGTCGTAAAAGCTTTAACGGCCAGCTGCGCTCCGGTGCCGCCGGCGCCCGCATACAGCGCGATGGTGAAGTTCGCGGGACCGGCCGGCACGGCGAGCGACCCGCCGCAGGTCGTCTTGCCGCCGGCCGAGGTACAATCATCCGCGCCGGCCGTCACGTTAATAACGAGCGGCGGGATCGGCGGCGGCACGATCTCGCCGACGGGAACGTACGTCACGACGACCGAGCCCACGTTGGCGGACACGAGTTGCGACGGCACGCCGACGCTAATGTCGACATTCACTCGCTGCTGCGCCGACGATGGAGAGACCGGCGCAGTCGAACCGCCGCCGCAGCCGGCGCAGAGGGCCAAGAACACGAGCGCGAGCAGCCACCGTTTCAAGGTGCCGTGCCGTTCGTAACGGCCGAGATCGAAACGTCGCTTTGCGGCAGCGGTTTGCCGTCGGGATCAGCGGCGCCGGCGATGGGCGGCGTCTGCGTCGAACTTTGCGGATACGACATCTCGTAGAGCGGATAGTCGGCCCCCAGCAGGCTCACCGCAGCATCGGCACCCGTCGTCGCGGCGACGTCACCGCCCACGTTTGCCTTAACGTTCTGCGCCATGCTGCAGAACGTCGGCGCGTTTCCGGTTCCGGCCGGCGGCCCGAGACTATCGGGAATGGCGATTACCAGCGGCCCCGGCACCGGCCGCTTGATGAAGAATGAGAAGAGTCCGCCGGACGTGTTGAGGCCGGTCTGATCCTGCGTGAGCGTTGCCTGCGGCCAGCACAGTTCGTTGCCCGCCGAGATGCCGACGAACAACTCGGTAAGCTTCGGCGGCACGACGAGACTGACGGCACCGCCTCCTTTTCCATCGAACGAAATGAATGGACTCGCGAGCGGCGGCAACGTCGTCATCGTGGCGAGCCGTGCGGCGGCCGTCCAAGACGCGGACTGGCCCGAACCTTTCGGCGTCGTCACGCTCAACGTGTAGGTGCCGAGCGGAAAGCCATGCGGGAAGAATTGCGCGTTGCCGCCGATCGTCATGACGGCGATGCCGTAACTGAAGCCGGCCGGGTAATTTCCGTCGGTCGTACGCGGAAAGGCGGGCGGTCCGCCGATGAGCGGCGCGGCCGCCACGCCGTCGACCAACTGCGCGAGACCCTCGCCGCCGGCGATGAAGCCTTGCAATTGGTCGAGCACCTGGTTTGCGGCGCCGCCGTCGAACGGTATGCCGCTATTGGAGTAGAGGTTCTCCGCGACGAACGTAGGCGGCCCCGTCATCGAAACGGCGCTATCGAGAAGGCCGGTCGCGCCGCTGGGTTGCCGGAACGTCTCGACGAGATTGACGGAGGGACCGGTAAATTGATCTCCGTTCAGATTATTGGTCGCTATGTTGGCGGTACCGATTGAGAATTGCAGGCGGTTCGCGCTAAGATCGGCCGTCGAGATGACTTCCGGCGCGGCGCCCCCGCCGCCGGCGCCGCCGCAATTAACGAGGCACAGCAATGCCGCAAGCATCCAAGCACGCGCCATTACAGGTGAACCTGCACGTAGGCGCGGCCCGCCAGCGGTTGACGGTTCGGCAGTACCAGGTACGACGCCGTACCGCCGTAGGGATCGTCGTAATAATTTAGCGGCGAGCCGTCCACAAGCGCCGGCGGCGTTCGATTGAGCGTTGAAGGGCAAAACGCCACGTGGCCGGGAGTCGTGCCGACTCCGGGGCCCGGTATGCCGGTGGCGATCGGGCCGTAATTGCAGGTGCGGTAATAACGTGGATTCGGTATCGGCGTCGAATACAACTGATCCAAGAGATTGGTGAAGGCGAAGCCGTACGTAACGTGCTTACGCGAGACGAACTCGATCGTCAGGTCGAGATTGAGCGACGGCTTCGAGAGCAGGCTGCCCGCCGCGCTTCCTTCGTTGAAACCGTTCGTCGCCGCGATCACCGGCTTTTGAAAGCTGCCGGGATTCTGCGGATCGACGTACAGCGCGGGCGTACCCCCGACGCCGTTCGTATACGGCGGCTGCTGCACCGCGATCACGTTCGTATATGGAACGGTATAGAGTTTTCCGTTGATGAGAACCTGCGTCAGTGTCCCGACGCCGTACGGATATCCGTCGTTAAATGAGAGAATCGGGTTGATTCGTAAGCCGGAATGCGCGTGATACGAAAGCGCGAGCGTGCTCTGAAACGGTGAGAAGTACGGCGAGCGATACAGCGCGCCGGATAACAACGATTGATTCGTCAGGTACGTCCCGGGAGGATCGTTGCCGAATTGATTGAGATAGGTCGCGGTCAATTCACCCGACAGCCCGTATTCGGCCGCGCGGCTCAGCAATAACTCGACGCCGGTCGATTTTTGTATGCCGAGGTTCGACTCGAGCAGCGGCCCGAGCGTCTGCAAGCCGGTCTCGAAATCTTGGCTGACGATGCTCGTCGACCGCTCGACCACGTCGTACCCGCGGCGGTAGAACGGCGTGACGCTGAGCGCGACGCCCGCGTCGAACTGATGCTGGTAGGTGAAATCGTAATTGGTGTAGGTCGCGCCGCGCACCGCCGAGCCGAGCGTGCCGGTACCGAATTTGGCATCGCGAGCGAGCCAATACAACTGATCGGCATAGTCGGCGCAGCGCGTAACGGCCAGCAACCCGCAGTAGGTCGCGACGGTCGCGCTCGGGTTCGCGGCCGAGAACGCGCCTTTCGTATTGTCGTAGGACGGTATTGCCGTAAAAGCGGCGTACGGTGCGCGGCTCACGTAATTTCCGGCAAGTCCCGGCAACGGCACCGACAACGTGCGTCCGAACGTCGCCCGGACCTGATCGTTGCGCCCCACCTGCTGCGTGAGGCCGAGGTGCGGCTCGTACAATCGCTGGTGGCTTACCGTGGCGATCGTCGGCGGATTGCTCGGATCGTCGGGAATGAGAAAGTTATAGCCGTCGAGCCGCAAGCCGGCTTGGACTTTGAGCCGGCTGCCAACGGTGAACGTGTCTTGCCCGAAGACGCCGTAAATCTGTTGGCTCGTCTGTGGACTATCCTGTTCGAACGGCAACCGCGTGCCGGCAAAGCCGGGCCGGCCGGCGACATAGCCGCACGGCACGACCTTGGAGGTGCCGGCGACGGCATCGGGATTCGGGATAAACCCGGGCGGCACCATAGACGCGCCGTCACCGGGGCAGACGGAGGCCGGATAAAAATCTACGGCCGGGATCGGAGCGGCGCGGGAACTCGGGAATTGCGCGGGCAGGCCGCTGGCGAAGCCGAAGTAATTACCGACGGTCGCGGCGCTCGGCAGATCCGCGAATTGCTGCAGCGTCCCGAAGGGCTCGGCGAATTCGAAGCTGCTTCCGACCTGGATGAAATGGCGGGAGCCGACTTGGCTATTGATCTCGAGCGCGCCACCGGTCCGCTTGCCGCCGTTGCTCGTGACGTAGGTCCCGGCGCCCGGTTGCTGGAGCTGCTGATCGTTAAAGGCTTGGAAGAACCGCAGCGTCGCATACGAATTCTTGAAATTATCCGAATACTCGATCTTGTAGGCGGTAAACGGATTATAGATGGCGTCTTCAGCAACTAAGTTCTGCACCGGCTGCGCCTGACCGGGAAACAGCGGCACGATTTGATTGGGCACGCCGAGCAGCCCCCCCGCACCCGAACCGCCCGAATTCCCGACATACTGCGGCGTATTCGGGTCGGTTCCGCTCAAGTAGTATGAAGACGCGTATCCATTGTATCCCTGGCCTTGCCGGACGGCCTGGCTCTGAATGAAGAACTGCAGCTGCTGCGACTGATTCTTGCCGAACTTCGCAAACAGATTATCGATAAAATCGTTCGACTGTTGATCGAAAGCGGTGTCGTACACGTCTACGCCCGTGCCCGGATAATTCGCGCCGGGGTAAAAGATGCCGATGGCGGGGCCGTACGCACCGGAGTTGCCGTATTGGAAGTACTGCCGATTGTTCTGAACGGCGATGTAGTTGGAGAGCGAGTTATTACGCGTGGCGATACCGTACTCGAACGCGTACTGCTGGTTGCGAACGGGAGTCGTTCCGAATTCGTAATCGAGCGTGCCGAAATTGGGATACGTTCCGCGCTTGGCGGTGATCGATACGAGCCCGGTCCCGGTGTTGCCGTGGCTCGCGTCGCCGCCGCCCGGTACGACCTGCACTTGCCCGAAGCCCGTCAGCAGATTGAAGTTGCCGACGTTCGAGTACGGGTTTTGCAGGTTCGAATTGGGCGATGTATAGTCGATGCCCTCGAACTGGTATCCGGTTTGGAAGTTATTGCCGCCACGGATCGAGATCGTGCCGGTCTTGTCCAGCGTTACGCTCGGCAGACGCGAGAGCAGGGTGCTCTCGTCGTTATTGAAATTCTTGCCCTGTAGCGTCGTGAGCGCGCTGCCGCTGACCGTGTAACTGTCTTCGGTTTGGCCGCGCTGGAACGCACCCGACGGATTACGAGCGTTGACCGAAGCGATCGTGCGCAGCTGCTTGCGTGACGAGATCGCGAGCGTGAGGTTCTGCGTATTGTCGGGCAGCACCGTGACGCCCACGATCGAGAACGCTTCGTAACCCGGCCGTTCGACGCTCACCGTATACGTGTCGGGCACGACGCCGAGTAGCGCGAACGTTCCTTTCGTATCGGTCACGGCACGGACCGTCGAACTTTCGCTCACCGCGGTGACGCGAGCCGCGGCGATGGGCTGATGCGTCGTCTGATCGGTAACGGTACCGACGATTTGACCCGTGATGGCGGCTTGACTCGTACCACCTACGCCGGCAAACAACACGACGACGGCAAATGCAAAAGCGGCGGCCGTGGAAAGACGATCGATTTTACGCATTCGTAGCGACACCGATTCTTAAACGTTGACGCAAGGTAACGACCGACGACGATGACTCGCGCCGATCGAAGTATACCAGGCTTCGCTGCTGCGAGGTTAAGAGAAGCTTATAGCGGATGTAACGTTCGGTTATGACCGAGGACGCCCGAGATACCGGCCGATACGCGTACGACAAATCCGTTGCCCGCGATGCGTGCTATCGATACGCTAGAAACGGTGCAGCGCGTTAGCCGATGCGCCGCGCTGTTTTTCGCTTTGACTTCGGAGGACCAATGGCTTCCAATCATTCATCTAGGATCGGCGCCGCGATCGCTACGTGCGTTTTCGCAGCCGGCGTTACGAACGCGGCACGCGCCGCTTCACATCCGGTTTTTGGCCGAGCCCTTTCTTCGCCGGTGCCCTCCGCCGCGGGCAAGCGTCGAGCGAGCGCGCCGGTCAACACGTTTACGACGCTCTATTCCTTCACGGGCGAAGCCGACGGCGCGAATCCGACGGGCGAACTATTAGAGGATAAGTATCAAAACATCTATGGTACGACGCAGGCCGGCGGAGTCGCCGGCGGCGGTACGGTTTATAAGTACCAAAACGGTGCGGTCGCGACGTTGCACGCCTTCAGCGGACCCGACGGGTTGACACCGGCCGGCGGTTTACTCAACGCGGTCGGCAATCTCGAGTTGGTCGGCGGCAATGTCTACGGCGTTACCTCCAGCGGTGGAGCAAAGAGTTACGGCACGATCTATTCCGTCAACGGCTCGACGGGCGCGTTCACGCTGCTGCACACCTTTACCGGCGGCAATCAGGGCGGCGCATCGTTCGGGCGGCTCATTCTGTTTACCGACGGCAACATTTACGGCACCACGTCGGAAGGCGGCGGACACGAACTGGGAACGGTCTTCCGGCTTACACCCAAAGGTGCGTACACCGTCATCGGCTGCTTCGACGGCAAGAACCTCGGTGCGACCCCCATCGGCGGGCTGTCGGCGAGTTTGAACGGCGCGAAGATCAACGGCTCGCTCTTCGGCGTGACCTCCGCCGGCGGAGCTTACGGCGCCGGTACGGTCTTCGCGGTGACGCCGCAAGGCAAGATCACGAACATTCACTCGTTCAACGGCACGACCGACGGCGCGGCGCCCAATGCCGAACTGATCCCCGATGATGAAGGCAATCTTTACGGAACCGCAACCACCGGCGGCGCCGGTTCCGCGGGAACGATCTTCGAGATTTCGGCAGCCGGCAAGTTTACGACGCTCTACGCGTTCCCGACCGATCCCGTCACGGGCTTAAATCCGAGCGGCTCATTTCCGCTCGCGCGCTTGGCGTCGTTCCTCAACGGCAGACTGTTCGGCTCCGCGGCGTTCGGTGGTGCGACGGGCGGCGGAACGATCTTCGAATTGCGCAACGGCAACTTCACCTTGCTGCACTCGTTCTCCGGAGCCGATGGTTCCACTCCGATCGGTCAGCTGCTCCTTTCTCTCGACGGCAACATTTACGGTACCGCATCGAATTCCGGCACGTTCTCTGCCGGCACGCTTTTTGCGATGCCTTACCCGCACTAACCGAAACGGCGGCCGCGCTACCTTAATTCGTATGCGCGCGCCTTTTGCGTCGCTCGATGCCAACCATAACCACAAGGGATAAATCCCTTGGTTTGCAGGTCCGCTGCTGCTACCGTCTTCGAGGGTCGCGCAGATTCAATCGGTGCCGAGAAAACGACTTTCGGCACCACTCGTTGCGTTCAAGTTTAAGGAGTAAACGACAATGGTCATCAAAACCGCGCTTACGGCCGCCGCGCTCGCGGGCTTAGCAGCCTCGGCCGGCGCAGCTACGATCGGGCCGCGTGTTTTCACGTCGCGCGCATTACCGGTTTACGGCACACGCCCGTTCATCTTCCGTCCGGAAGCGGCTTCGAGCACGATCTACACCTTCGGCGGAACGCTCGCCGCGACGCAGTGGCGGACCTGGTTTAAACCGGCGCCCGCCGGCTGTTACGCGGCTTCGGGGACGGGCGCGGCGCAAGGCGCGTTTCTCGGCGGCGGTCTCGCTCCGACGACCGAAACCGTCACGGCGCCCCAGACGGCCGATTGCGTTTCACCCAACACGGGTTCGATAAGATACCCGGAAGTCGACTTTTCGGCCGGCGACGCGCCCTTAAGCGTCGCGCAGAACAACTCGTATAAGAGCAGTTCCGTGTATTCCAAGCGCGGTTTCGCGCGCGTGGCTCCGGTCGCCGGCGCCTCGCTCTCGGAAGCATTTCATACGAGCGGTTTACCGGGCAACTTGACGATCTCCAACGCGCAGCTCTGCGGGATTTGGAAAGGAACGATCGTCAACTGGACGGCCGTTACGAATCAAGCGACGGGTAAGCCCGCGTCGACGTCGTCGTTACCGATCTCGCTCGTCTATCGCACGGACGGTAGCGGCTCGACCTTCATCCATACCGCGCACCTCAATGCCGTTTGCTCGGGCGGCTACACCCCGGTCGGAACGTCGTTCCCGACGGGCGCCGCCGGGAAAGCGAAGTTGATCGGCGCGGTCGGCAGCGGCGGCGTGGCCAGCGCGATCGCCGCGAACTCGGGCGCCATCGGTTACGTGGCGCCCAACAGCCTCGTCTCCGGAGACACGAGCGCCGCGATCGAGAATAAGAGTTCGCAGTATTACACGCCGACGAGCGCCGCAATCACGGCCGCCTTCACCTCGCCCACGGACACGACCCCGCCGTCAGGCTACCCGGCCGCAACGGCTCAGCAGACCGATCTCTATCTGACCAATCCATCCAAGAGCGGTTCGTACGCGGAAGTCGGTTTCACATATGCCTTCCTCTACACGTGTTATCCGACGACGTTCGGCGTATCGGCAGCGAACGTCATGAAGAAGTTCACCGGCACCGTCTATGCCTCGGGCGCCGTCACGCAGACGGGTCTCGTGAACCTCGGCAGCACGTCTAAAGCGGACGCTCTCAAAGTAGTCGAGGGCATTATGGCGGGCAGCACCTTCAACCCGAGCACCGGCAAGTGTTCCTAGTGACGTCTCGCTAACCGAGCGAAGCGCGAAAAGGTCCGGCGACGAGCCGGACCTTTTTCGTGGCGGAAGGCGGCTCCGAAGATGAGCGCCCCACGAAGACGGCGCATCTCCTTTCCGTCGTCCCTAAGCTGCCAAGCTTGAAGCGAAGCGACGGAACTGAGGAATTTTTCATCGTGCTCCTACTCGAAGACAAGCTCGCGAACAAGGAAGCGGCGCTTCGCGCGTTGATTCGCGATTACGGACGGTGCATCGTCGCGTTTTCGGGCGGGGTCGATTCGGCGCTCGTGGCGGCCGTCGCCACGCAGGAACTCGGGTCCCAAGCGCTCGTCGTCACCGGGGTCTCCGGCAGTCTGCCGGGCCGGGAACTGCGGGCCGCTTCGGCCTTCGCCCGGAGCATCGGTGCGCGGCACGAGCTGCTGCACACGCAAGAATTGGGCGACGGCCGATACGCCGCCAACCCGGCGAATCGCTGCTACTTCTGTAAGAGCGAATTGTACGGCCGGTTACTGATCGTCGCTGGCGAGCGGGGTTTCGGCACGATCGCCGACGGCTTGAACTTCGACGACTTGGCGGAGATTCGGCCGGGCCGTCGCGCGGCCGGCGAGAACGGCGTGCGCAGTCCGCTCGCCGAGGCGCTCTTTACCAAAGCCGAGGTGCGCGCTCTCGCGCAGCGGCTGAACTTGACCGTTTGGGATAAACCCGCGCTCGCGTGCCTTTCCTCCCGCTTCCCGACGGGAACGGCGATCACGGCCGAGTTACTCGACCGCGTCGAACGCGCCGAAGACGTTCTCCACGACGCGGGTCTAAGCGAGTGCCGCGTCCGGCACCACGGCGAACTCGCTCGCATCGAGATTCCGCTCGACGCGTTCGATCGCCTCATCGCTCGGCGCTCCGACGTGGTAGCGGGCCTGCGTGCCGCGGGCTACCGCTTCGTGGCGCTCGACCTCGGCGGCTACGTGCGCGGCGGCGTCGCGAACACCGGCGCCGCGGAGACGCCCTCGAGCGTCATCGACCTCATCGCACTACGCTAACGGGAGCAGGCCTACAAGTATGACTGAC